>DATBRX010000242.1:0-8942 GCA_036560085.1 Candidatus Limnocylindrales bacterium | reverse complement strand
TTGCGCCTGCTCGACGCATATGGCGTGGTGACGCGCGATTCGGTCGCGGCGGAGAGCCTGCCCGGCGGCTTCTCTGCTGTCTACCCGGTCCTGCGCGAGTTGGAGGAGCGCGGCCGCGTCCGACGCGGCTACTTCGTCGAGGGCCTGGGCGGTGCTCAGTTCTGTCAGCCCGCGGCGCTGGACCGGTTGCGCGCCGAGCGATCGGACGCGGGCGGTGACCGACGGGCCGCAGAGACGTTGCTGCTCGCCGCATCGGATCCGGCCAATCCGTACGGCGCGACGCTCGCCTGGCCGCGTTGGTCGGACGAGGACCGCCGACCGCTGGCCCGTGCGGCCGGCGCGTACGTCGTGCTGGTCGGCGGTGAGGCGGCGCTGTACCTGGAGCGCGGCGGGAAGTCGCTCCAGACGCTGCCTTCGTTTGTCGACGCGGACGTTGCCGCGACAGCGCTCAATGCGCTGCGCCAGCTGCTGGCCGATGGCCGCGTCCGCGCCCTGCAGATCGAGCGCGTCGATGGGGCACCCGTCAGCGAATCGCCGCACGCGGCCACGCTCGCCGCCGCCGGCTTCGAACGCGCCTATCGGGGCTGGCTGCTCCGCGCCTAGCCGGAGACAGGCATGCCCGAGGGCGACACCCTGGCGCGGATCGCGCACGCGCTGCGGCCGGTCCTGGCCGGCAAGCGCATCGTCGCCGCGCGCGGCCGCCCGGGCGGAGCGCGGCTCGAGCTGGTGATCGGTGCCACCGTCAGCAGCGTCGAGGCGCGCGGCAAGCACCTGCTGATCGGCTTCGACAGCGGCCTGACGCTGCACACGCACCTCGGGATGAACGGCTCGTGGCATCGCTACCGGGCCGATGAGCGCTGGCGTCGTCCGGCAGCGCGCGCGGTCGCCGTGCTGACGACGCGCGACGCCACCGCGGTCTGCTTCGACGCGCCCACGGTCGAGCTGCTCGACACACGCGCGCTGGCGGCACATCCGGTGTTGCGCGCCATGGGCAGCGACATCGCCACCGCTGACTTCGATCTCGACGCGGCGCTGGCCGCGCTGCGCGAGCCGCGGCGCGCCGCCATGGCCGTGGGCGACGCGCTGATCGACCAGTCGGCCCTTGCCGGGCTGGGCAACGTCTACCGCTCCGAGCTGCCGTTCATCGAGCGCGTCAATCCGCTCACGCGGGTCTCGGATGTCACCGCCATGCAGCTGCGCGCGATGCTCGAGCGCGGTGCCGTGCTGGTGCGCGCGAACAGCGCTGGCGGCGCCCGGGTCACGACGCCGGCCGGCACTCCGGGAAACGTCCATGTCTATGGTCGGACGGGCCGGCCGTGCCCGCGTTGCGGCTCGAGAATCGTCTCCAGGGCAACCCGGGCAAGGCCCGAATCAAGCCCGCGCCGGGCGTACTGGTGCCCGTCCTGTCAACCCTTGCCGAGGTCGGCCGAAACCCCTGCGGGGTCGTAACGCGGCGGCGCGGCCTGTGGCTCGCTGGTGAGCCAGCGCCGCAGACCCTTGAGCGGCGGCGGCCATGAGCGCGCCCACAGCCACGGCACGGCCGCCCACGCGAGGAGCATGTAGTCGATGCGCAGCGGGCGTGGGTAGTCGAGCACGATCTGAAGCTGGCGCACGACCTGGGGCCAGCTCGCCAGCGTCAGCACGATGAGCACCCCGAACGCCACGAGGCCAGGGCGCCACGCGCGGCGCGGCACGAATGCCAGCAGCACAAAGGGCAGGAACTTGAGCGCCGCGCCCACGGCCCAGGCCGTGCCGCCCAGGCGCGGTCCCACGAACCAGGCCAGCCACACCCCGAGCACGATCAGCACGTTGACGTTGCCCGTGTCCAGGTTGGCGGCCAGTGCCGGACCTAGCAGTGCGACGAAAACCGCCGTACCGAGCGGCCGGCGCTCGTAGGCCCACGCCACGGACCACGCGAAGAGCGCGATGTTCGCGGCGCGCCAGGCGAACCAGAACATGCCCCACGGCAGCACGGCTGAGGGCAGGAAGAGGTAGAGCGACCACGGCGCGTAGGCGAACGGCAGGGCGCCCTCTGACGGCGGCAGGTCCAGGCCCGGCGTCACGTGGTAGATGTCCTGGCCGCTCAGCCAGCGCTGCACGGCGGTCCAGTACGCGAATGCGTCCGAACCCGCTCGCTCGCCGCGTGCCCACAGGAAGGCGAGGACTATGCCGCCGGTCAGCGCCAGCAGCGCGATGGCCAGCAGGCGGCGGGGCTCCAGGCGCAGGCGGCTGCTCACGCCGCGCAGCATAGAGACGGGAGAGGGAAGCGGGCGGGGCTCCGTTCGTCCTCCTCGACCAAACGTGTTGGGCGCCCCCGCCCTGCGCACCATCCTATACTCCCGCGGAATGACAGAGGGTCACGTCATCATCATCGGTGGCGCGGAAGACAAGGTCCGGGAACGCGTGATTCTGTCGCGTTTTGTCACCTTGGCGGGTGGCCGTAACGCACGGATCGCGGTCATCAGCACGGCCTCGTCGCTCGGCCCGCTGGCCGGCCAGCTGTACCGCAAGGTCTTCGGCGAGCTGGGCGCGGCCGAGGTGACCCCGATTCACACCACCAACCGGGCACAGTGCTCGAGCGAGAGCGCCATTCGGGCGGTCGAGGATGCGACGGGCGTCTTCCTGACCGGCGGCAACCAGCTGCGCTTGTCATCCACGATCGGCGGCACGCCCCTCGCGCAGGCGGTGGTTCGGCGTCACCGCGAAGGCGCCGTTGTGGCTGGCACGAGCGCCGGTGCCTCCGCGATGAGCACGCACATGGTCGCATTCGGCGCAAGTGGCGCGACACCCAAGCAGCGGATGGTCCACATGGCCGCCGGCCTCGGGCTGCTGCCCGGGGTGATCGTGGACCAGCATTTCGAGGCTCGCAACCGGCTGGGGAGGCTGCTCGCGATCATCGCCCAGAACCCATCGCTGCTGGGCATTGGCGTCGACGAGGACACCGCGGGGGTGGTCGGACCCGACCGGGTGCTCGAGGTGGTCGGTCGGCGCTCCATCACCATCATCGATGGGTCGGAATCGGAGACCGACGCCTGGGAGGTCAAGGCCCACCGGCCGATGAT
Organism: Candidatus Limnocylindrales bacterium; assembly: GCA_036560085.1. Lineage (GTDB taxonomy): Bacteria > Chloroflexota > Limnocylindria > Limnocylindrales > CSP1-4 > JALYGJ01. Next base: position 5,880 of record DATBRX010000242.1, on the reverse strand, counting down.
GATCAGCAACGTGAAGCTGCATTCGCTTTCCAACGGCTACCGCTTCAATCTCGACACTCGCGAGCGAGTCGAAGCCCCCATGCTCCATGCCGTCGACATCGAAGCAATCGCGTCCAGCTAAGGCCGCGCCCAAACGCGCGGCTAAGGCTCCGGCGCCCGCGAAGAGGGCAGCGCCCGCCCGAAAGTCGCGCGCCGTCCAGCGTCGCGGGCCCGCGCCGACGTTGCGCATCCTCGAGACGCGCGTCCTGCGCGGCCCCAACATCTGGTGGCGCGCGCCCGCGATCACGCTGCTCGTTGACCTGGGCGAGCTCGAGGACTGGCCGTCGAACACGATCCCGGGCTTCAACGAGGCGCTGATCGCGCTCATCCCGTCGCTCGAAGATCACGCCTGCTCACTCGGCCGGCGGGGCGGCTTCGTCAGCCGCCTCAAGGACGGCACCTGGCTCGGCCACGTCACCGAGCACGTCGCGATCGAGCTGCAGAGCATGGCCGGCACGGAGGCCCACCTGGGCAAGACCCGCTCCGCCGGTGGGCAGGGGCGCTACAACGTGGTGTACGAATATCGCGACGAGGATGTCGGCAAGGAAGCCGGGCGGCTCGCCGTGGCGCTGGTCAACCATCTTGTCGCGCCCGAGGCAGCACCGCTCGACTTCGCTGAAGAGCTCGAGGACCTGATCCGGCTCGCCGAGCGCCGCGCCTTCGGCCCATCGACCCAGGCGCTGGTGGATGAGGCACTCTCGCGCGACATCCCCTACATCCGACTCGACCACCACAGCCTCGTCCAGCTGGGCCAGGGCGTCCACCAGCAGCGCATCCGCGCCACGATGACCTCGCGCACACCCGCGATCGCCGTCGACATGGCTTCAGACAAGAGCCTCACAAATGCGCTGCTGAGCTCAGCCGGGCTGCCCGTCCCGCGCTCGCGGGTCGTGCGCACCGTGGACGGCGCGGTCGAGGCGGCACACGAGATCGGCTTCCCGTGCGTCGTCAAGCCGCTCGATGGCAACCACGGCCGGGGCGTTGGCCTGAACCTTCGTAGCGACGCCGACGTGGGCAAGGCTTTCAAGCCCGCGTACGAGGAGAGCAACCGCGGTGATGTGGTGGTCGAATCGTTCGTGAAAGGCAACGACTACCGCGTGCTGATCGTCGGCGGCAAGATGGCGGCCTGCGCGGAGCGCGTCCCGGCAAGCGTCGTGGGCGATGGCAAGCTGACCGTGGCCCAGCTGGTCGAACGTGAGAACGCCGACCCGCGGCGCGGCATCGGCCACGAGAAGGTGCTGACGCGCATCAAGGTCACGCCCGCGGCGGAGGAGTTGGTCGCGAAGCAGGGTTACGCGATGGACGCCGTGCCGCCCAAGGGGACGCGCGTCAAGCTCGCCTCGACCGGCAACATGTCGACCGGCGGGACGTCCATCGACCGCACCGAAGACGCCCATCCAGACAACGTCGAGATCGCCGAGACGGCGGCCCGGGTGATCGGGCTGGACGTGGCGGGCATCGACTTCATCGCGCCGGACATAGCGGTGCCGGTGCGTGAGCAGGGCGGCGCGATCGTGGAGGTCAACGCGGCGCCGGGCTTCCGCATGCATACGCACCCCACAGAGGGCGAGCCGCAGTACGTCGCCAAGCCGGTCATCGACCTGCTCTTCGCGCCCGGCAGCAACGCGCGCATCCCCATCGTCGGCGTGACCGGCACCAACGGCAAGACCACGACCGTGCGCATGATCGGCCACATCCTGAAGCTGATGGGCAGGCGTGTCGGCATGACCACGACCGACGGCATCGTCGTCGACGGCCGGCTCATCCGGAAGGGCGACATGTCCGGGCCGAAGTCGGCGCAGATGATCCTCCAGAATCCGTCGGTCGATACCGCGGTTTTCGAGGTCGCGCGCGGCGGCATCCTGCGCGAGGGCCTGGGCTACGACCGCAACGATGTCGCGGTGGTGACCAACGTGACCGGCGACCACCTCGGGCTGCGCGGCGTCGAGACCATGGGCCAGCTGGCGCACGTCAAGAGCGTGCTGGTCGACGCGGTACCACGCAGCGGCAGCGCGGTCCTGAACGCCGACGACGAGCTCGTGTCGCGCATGGCCCGCCAGTGCCGCGGCCACGTCGTCTACTTCTCCATGGCACGTGAGCGCTCGGAACCGGGCTTCGATCGGGTTGACGGGCACTGTGGCCGCGGCGGCGCGGCGATGGTCCTCCAGCAGAGCGACGAGGGCGAGCTCGTTGTGCTGCGTCATGCCGACCGGACGATGCCGCTGCTCTACACGCACCTCATCCCGGCGACCTTCGGTGGCCGCGCCCGAATGAACGTCGCCAACGCCCTCGCGGCTGCCGCGGCGGCGTGGGCGAGCGGCGCGCATCTGCACGACATCCGCCAGGGCCTGCGCACCTTCAGCACCTCGTTCTTCCAGGCGCCGGGCCGCCTCAACGAGATCGAGGTCGACGGCTACAAGGTCTTCCTCGACTACTGCCACAACGTGGACGGCATGCGCCGCCTGGCCGAGTTCGTCGATGCGATGGCCCATGGCAAGGGCGCGACACCGGGCGCCAGGGCGATCGGCGTCATCGGCATTCCCGGCGACCGGCGCGACGAGGACCACCACGAGTACGGGCGCCTCGCGGGACTCGTCTTCGACTCGATCGTCGTGCGCGAGGACAAGAACCTGCGCGGCCGCAAGCCGGGCGAATCGGCCGCCCTCGTGCTGGCTGGCGTCAAGGCGGCGCAGAAGCAGAAGGGCCGCGTGCAAGAGGCGACGATCGTGACCAACGAGCAAGAAGCAGCGGCCACGGGCATGGGCTTGGCGGTGCCGAGCGATCTCGTGGTCCTGTGCAGCGACGACATCCAGGCGGTCTACCGCCGCGTCATGGCCGAGTCCAAGTCCCGGGTTGGCGGCGCCGCGATAGGCGCGCCGGGCGAGTTCGCGGTCGACGAGGGCTAGCCCGGGGTCCTCGGATTGTTCAGGTCCAGGATCTGGACCGTTCCGTCGCCGGTGTTGGTGACCCACAGCTCTTCGCCGAGGATGACCATCCGCCGCGGCTGATTGCCCGTCGAGAAGACCGCGACGACCTCGTTGGTCTGTGGATCGATGCCGGCGATGCCAATGGCGCCGGTGACCGCGGCGTAGACGAGCCCGTCGGGGTCGACCACGATGCCTTCAGTGGCGTAGCCGGTGGGGATGGTCGTCACCAATTCGTTTGTCGCGGGATCGATGCGTGACACGCTGCCGTCGATGACGTTGGCCACCCACACCGCGTTGCTGGTGAAGCCGATGCCCTCGGGTCCGTACTCACCCCGGATAGTCGCGCTGACCTGGTTGGTGGCCGGGTCGATGCGCGAAATGGAGCGCGAGCCGAAGTTGGTGACCCAGACAGAGCCGAAGCCGAGCCCGACGTGGCGCGGCTCCTGCCCAACGTCCACCGTGGCCACGACCTCGTTCGTCTGCGGATCGACACGGATGACCTGGTCGTCTTCCTCACTCGTAACCCAGACCTGATCACCGGCCGCGGCCACGCCTTCTGGCTGCGGCCCAACTGCGATGCGCGTCAACGACTCATCCTCGTAGGCGATTCGCACCAGCTCACCGCTCTCGTGAACGCTCACCCATAGGGCGTCGGGACCCGCCGCGAGACCTATGGCGCCTACACCAACGTCCACCGCGCCGGTGATCGAATGGGAGACGGGGTCGATCATGAAGATCTCGCCGGCGAAGTAGTGGGCGACCCAGATCGTGTCCCGGCCGAAGGCAATACCAATCGGCGACTCCTGGACTTCGATGAGCACCGGCTCAGGGGTTGATGCGACCGACGGCGAGGGCGAGCTTGTCGGCGGAGGAGGGGCAGTAGCCGCAGCGGTCGGCGTGGCCGTCGGCTGGGCTGTCGGTAATATCGCGGGCGTGGCTGTCGCCCCCGGCGCGGCGCAGGCCAGCACGAGGAGTGCAGCAACTCCGACCCGCAGCATCGGTGGTTCAGGCATAATGTGGTGGACTCTAACCCACCGATGGAGAACTGTCCATCACTCCTCCCCAGCTCAGCTTAGGCACTGGCACCCACGCATCCCCGCCCGAACGCGACGCGACGCCGGCAGAGATGCGCGCCCTGGCGAATCCAATGCGGCTGCGCATCCTGCGCCTGACGCTCGATCGCGCGCTGACCAACAAGGAGATGGCCGAGCGCCTGGGCCGCGACCCCGGAACCGTGCTGCACCACGTGCGGGTCCTGGTCCGCGGCGGGTTCCTGGAGGCGGGCAAGGTTCGGCCCGGCAAGCGCGGCGCCCTGGAGCGGCCGTATCGCGCTACCGGGAAGTCGTGGCGCATCCGCATGCGCCAGGGCAGCGACTACACCGCCTCGGTCCTGGACGCAGTCCGCGACGAGATCGAGGAGAGCGATGAACGGGCGGCGCTATCGATGGTCCGGCTCGGGGTACGCCTGACCGACGCCGACATCGAAGATCTACGCCATCGTGTCGGCGAGCTGGGCGACGAGTTCGTGCTTCGCGACGACCCGGCCGGCACGCCGATCGGCATCATGGCGCTCGTCTACAAGCGCCGGCCCTAGGCGCGGAAGTCGGAGAGCGCCGCCACGTCGTTGGCGGGCTCGAAGCCGGCCTTGGCCAGGTATTCGGCGACCTCTTCTCTGTGGGCGTGGCACATCAGCACCACGACCCGCGGCGGACCGCTCTCGTCCGCTCCCAGCCGGCCCACAGTCTCCAGCTCGCCGCGTAACGCGGCCGCCTCGTCGATGTAGAGCGCGACCTTCTTGGCTTTGGCGCCCCCCGCGCGGAAGCCAGCGCGCAGCTCGCCGATGACGCTCTCGCGCGATCGTCCGCGCAGGAACGGCAGGTCCTCCTTGAGCGCCAGCTCGTCGGCCCGGCGCGCGGCCAGCTCGCCCAGTTCTCGTAGCGCGTCGTCCGGCCGGTCCCCGGCGCTGCCCACGATCAGTGACAGCGTCGCGCGCCGTCGGCCGCGCCGGCCAATGAGCGCCTCGACCGTGTCGAGCAGCACGGTCAAGCCGGCGACGTTGTGGGCGTAGTCGACGACGACCAGCCGGCTGCCGCGGCGGTAGAAGTTGAGCCGTCCCGGCATCAACTCAGGTGAGATGTGGAAGTCGCGCAACCCGGCCGCGACCTGCGAGCGGCTGAAGCCCAGGGCACGTGCGCCGGCGGCGGCCGCAAGCGCGTTGGCCACGTTGTGCCGCGCAAGAGCGCCCAGTGTTGCCGGGATCTCTGCCGCCGGCACGATCTGCCGCCGTCGCTCACCGGCCAGCTCGACGACCCAGCCGGCCTCGTGGATGAAGGCGCGTCCGCCGCGTGCCAGGTGGCGGCGCAGCCGCGACCCTGAGTTGCGCTCGCTGAACAGCACGACCGTTGCCCGCACCCGCGTGCTGACCGCGGCGACGAGCGGGTCGTCGGCGTTCAGGATGACCGTCCCTGTGGGTGCGGTCACGCGGCAGATGACCGACTTGACTTCGGCCAGCTCCGGCAGGGTGTGCAGGCCCTGCAGGTCGAGGTGGTCGCCGCTGACGTTGGTCAGGACGGACACGTCGTTGGACTCGTAGCCAAGGCCGCGCAACAGGATCCCGCCGCGCGCCGTCTCGAGCACCGCGAGGTCGACCTCAGGATGGTTCAGCACCGCCCTGGCGCCGGCCGGCCCGGTGTAGTCGCCCGGTTCGACGATGCGCTCGTCGATCAACACGCCGTCTGTCGTGGTCGTGCCGACATGCCTTCCGGCAAGGCGCGCGATGTGGCTGATCATGCGCGTGGTCGTGCTCTTGCCGTTGGTGCCGCTGATGCTGATGAGCGGCACCCGACCGCGACCGCGCCGCTCAGCGCTGGCCCGCGCCTCGTCGGTGATCCATTCGGGCGGCTCCCCATCCGCA
>DATBRX010000241.1:0-6755 GCA_036560085.1 Candidatus Limnocylindrales bacterium | reverse complement strand
CGCCTCGGAGCAGAGCTTGCTGCTGGAGCCGATCACTTCTCTGGCGCCATGATCGTTGGCGTCGTCGGGGCCGGCACGATGGGCGCGGGGATCGCCCAGGTCTGTCTTCAGGCTGGGCACGAGGTGCTGCTGCACGACGTTGACCACGCCGCGATCGAGCGCGGCCGCGGCCGCATCGCCGACGGCCTCGAGAAGCTCGTAACGAAAGGCCGACTCACCGCCGACCAGCGTACGGAGATGTTGGCCAGCCTGCGCGACGCGCACTCGCTGGAAGGGCTGGCCCAGGAAGTTGACGTCGTCATCGAGGCCGCGCTCGAGGACATCGACCTCAAGCGCACGATCTTCCGCGCCCTGGGCGCCTCAGCCCGACCGGGAGCAATCCTGGCCACCAACACCAGTGCGCTGTCCGTGTCGGAGATCGGCCAGTCGAGCGGCGTGCCCAACCGAGTTGTCGGTCTGCACTTCTTCAACCCGGCGCCGCTGATGCCGCTCGTCGAAGTGGTCGTGGGCCGCCAGACCGACCCAGCCACGGTCGACAAAGCCACAGACTTCGCGACGGGCCTCGGCAAGGAGGCCGTTGCCTGCGCCGATTCGCCCGGCTTCATCGTCAACCGGGTCAATCGGCCCTTCACGCTCGAGGCCCTGCGCATGCTCGACGCGGGTGAGGCGGGCGTGGAGCAGATCGACCGCGCGGTCCAGTCGGCCGGCTATCCCATGGGCCCGTTCGCTTTCATGGATCTCGTCGGCATCGACGTCAACCTCGCCGCGGCGACCGCGGTGTGGCAGGGTTTCGACGAGGCGGCCCGCTTCGAGCCGTCGCGCATCCAAGAGGAGCTGGTGGCAGCGGGCCGTCTTGGGCGCAAGTCGGGCGAGGGCTTCTACGTTTACAAGGACGGCCGACCGACCGGACTGTCTGACCGACTGCCAGCTGGTGCCCAGCCCGCCCCGGATGCGCTGGACGACGCTGCGATCGTTGCGCGCATTGAGCTGGCGATCATCAACGAGGCGTACCACGCGGCCGGGGAGGGCGTCGCCCAGCCGCCGGATATCGACCGCGCGCTGAAGCTCGGCGCCAGCCATCCGTACGGTCCGTTCGAGCGCGCCGCGGTCCTTGGCCTACGCCAGGTCGTGACCGGGCTGCGCGACCTCGAGCAGCGTTACGGCGAGCGATTCCGCGTCGCCGCCGCCCTCTGGCAGATCGCCTCCATCTGATCGCGGTACACAACCGGTCCTAACCGCCCTGACCTTTGGGCTATGCCGGTGCTGGTAGGCACCGCTCCTACAATCCCCCCATGACTCGGGACCTTCGCCGGCCCGTGCGCGAAGCATGGATCGTGAGCGCTGTTCGCACGCCCGTTGGGCGGTATGGCGGCGCGCTTGCCCGCGTGCGGCCCGACGACCTCGCCGCGACTGTCATCAAGGCGGCGGTCGAGCGCTCCGGCGTGCGCCCCGACGCTATCGATGACGTGATCATGGGCGCGGCCAATCAAGCAGGCGAAGACAACCGCAACGTGGCCCGGATGAGCGCGCTGTTGGCTGGGCTGCCGGTGGGAGTCGGTGGCCAGACGGTCAATCGGCTGTGCGGCAGTGGCCTGCAGGCAATCAACACGGCGGCGCACGCGATCATGGTCGGCGACGGCGATGCGTTCGTTGCCGGGGGCGTCGAGTCGATGACCCGCGCACCGTATGTCATGGCCAAGGCTGAGGCGCCGTGGGAGCGCGGGGCGCGCGAGATGTTCGACACGACGCTCGGCTGGCGTTTCACGAACCCAAGGCTGGCCGAGATGTACCACCCGTACACCATGGGCGAGACCGGCGAGAACGTCGCGTCGCAGAACAAGGTCAGCCGCGAGGACCAGGACGCGTTTGCGCTCGTGTCCCACCAGCGCGCCGTCGCGGCCATCGAGGGCGGGCGTTTCCAGAACCAGATCGTGCCCGTGATGGCGCCCCAGGCCAAGGGCGAGCCACTCGAGATCAGCCGCGACGAGCACCCGCGCGCCGACACGTCGATGGAGGCGCTGGGCAAACTGCGCGCCGCGTTCCGCGAGGGCGGCAGCGTCACCGCCGGAAATTCGAGCGGCATCAACGATGGCGCGTCGGCAACAGTGGTCGTGGCCAGTGACTTCGCCCGTGCGGAAGGCCTGAAGCCGCTCGCGCGCGTCGTCGCGACGGCCGTCGCCGGCGTCGACCCGTCAGTGATGGGCCTGGGCCCAATCCCGGCCACGCGCAAGGCACTCGACCGCGCCGGCCTGCGTGTCGAGGACCTCGATCTGATCGAATTGAATGAAGCGTTTGCCAGCCAGAGCATCGCCGTCATGCGCGAGCTCGCCCTTGACCCCGAGAAGGTCAATGTCAATGGTGGCGCCATCGCACTGGGTCATCCGCTGGGCATGAGCGGCGCGCGACTGATCACCATGCTGAGCCACGAGCTCGCCCGAACCGGCAAGCGCTACGGCCTCGCGACGATGTGCATCGGCGTGGGCCAGGGTATCGCCACGATCATCGAGCGCCTTGACGCGGAGGCGGTGGCCTGATGGATAACGACCTCATGGCGCGCCGGCTCCGACCGCCCTCCCAGCCCACGCCGCCGAGAAGGTCGCCTGCTCAGCCGCCCTCGCCGTGGGACGTCCCATTGGCCGACGACGGCTCGTTCGCACCCGCGGAACCGGCGCACCCACAGCAGGACCCGCCCTTCGCGCCCCCGGATCCACAGGCTCGCGCCGACGTTCCATGGGATCGGCCGGCTCCCGAGGAGTGGCCGCCCGAAGAGGACTCTGGCACCGACTACTCGCACACCTGGTTGGCACAGCCAGCTCCTCCGGCGCCGGAACCTGTGCTGCCTGCCTGGCCCGCGGCCGATCCTTTGGGTGACGCTGCGCCTTGGGACCGCCCCGCGAGCGACCAGTCACAGGACCCGGATGACGCCATGGCGCCCCTCGTCGCTGACGTGGACGCTACGGCGGGTGCGTGGCACGAATGGACAGACAGTCTTGCAGGGGGCTACGCACCCGATGCCAACGGCAATGGCAGCGGCTACGTCGAGAACGCTGCTGGCGGCGCCAATGGCTTCCTCTACGCTGCCACGAGCTCGCTTGAACCAATGATCGCCGCCGCGCAGAGCGATCAGCCGCGCGCCGGAGACGAGCCGCGCCCTGACGCCGGAGATGAGCCGCGCCCGCGCCCTGAAGCCCGGGCAGACGCCTATGACCTGCCGCCCGCCACGAGCCACGGCCCCGTCACGCCGGAGTACCCGTGGGCCTCCATCTCCCAGCATGACACTCCCCCCGCGCCAGCCGCGCCATGGGAGGAGGCGGAGGCGTACCGGGAGGCGCAGGCCGAGGTGGTAGCGGAGCTGACCGACACGCGCGTGCCCGCGGCCGCGCCCGAGGCCGAGCCCGCGCCTGCCGAGTGGGCCGCATCGCCCGAGCCGGAGCCCGCGCCTGCCGAGTGGGCCGCATCGCCCGAGCCGGAGCCCGCGCCTGCCGAGTGGGCCGCATCGCCCGAACCCGAACCCGAGCCCGCGCCTGCCGGGTGGGCCGCATCGCCCGAACCCGAACCCGAGCCCGCGCCGACCCCTGTGGCACACGTCGCCGATCTGCAACTGCCAGTCCAGTTGTCGGCGAACCAACAGAACATCGTGCTGCGCATCGAGCTGGCGATCGTTGACGAGAGCCGTCGCCCCGACGCCGTGCATGTCGTCAGACGCGTCGGACAGGACGGCGACGTGCTCGATCTTGAGTACGAGCCGCGCGATGGCGGACGCGGTTTGGCGCCATGGCCGGAGTACATCTGGGACACACCGCCGGAAATGACCCGTCTCCGACGGCGCGAGCCTGGCGAGCAGCCGCATCCCGATGTCGCCCCCGCGGTGGATCGGCAATCCGCTCGGCCCACATCGCAGCCGATGACCTTGGACTGGGAGCTGCCTGCTGTCGGGCCTGCTCAGTCCATGCCTGATCCACGCGCGCCGTCGGCTCCAACAGTGCAGCCAGTGGCGCCCTATGTTCCGGCACCGCCGCAGCACGAGCTGCCGACGCAGCCCAAACATCCGCCCGCCGCCCAACTGCCGTACCCGCCCGCCGACCCACTGTACGGACTTCCGGCCGCGCCCAACCCGCAGCCTGCCCGCTACTCGCCTCCCGGCTATCAGCCAGCGCCGTACTCGCCGAGCATGCCCACCCAAGGCCAATATCCGGTTCCCGCGGTCCAGTCGGCCCCCGCAGCCGGCGCGCGCGCCGGCCAGGTTAACGCTGCCGCCGATCGGGCCGACCTGTGGTTCCTCTCTACTCAGCCCGCCGCCGCCACGGCGGCCGACGAAGAACCCGGCCACGCGAATCGGCCGCGGACCCTGATGACAGTCGGTCTGACGATCGGCGTCGCGCTGCTGGTCCTCGTGCTCATGCTCGTGTTCATCCAGCTCATGACTTCACTGCTGCGCTAAACATTTACCCTCAGTGGTAGGCTTTCGCACATGCTGAACACGGAACCCCAGGTCAACCCGCAAGCCCCTGTCCAGTCAGAGCCGCTCGTCGTGCTGAGTGACGCGGCCGCCAGCAAGCTGCAGGAGCTCGTCACCGCCGAGCAGAACCCGAACATGGGTCTGCGCGTGTACGTGTACAGCGGCGGCTGCAGCGGCTTCCGCTACGGGATGATGCTCGAGGATCAGCCGAGCAGCGAAGATGTCACCGTCGAGAGCCAGGGCATCAAGGTCTACGTCGACCGCAACTCCACCCAGTACCTGACCGGGTCGGAGATCGACTACCTAGACACGCTCATGGGCGCGGGCTTCACGGTCAACAACCCCAACGCCGTATCGGCTTGTGGCTGTGGCTCTAGCTTCCGAACCGAGGAGTCGGCCGGCTCACCGGGCGCCTGCCACCACTGATCCGGCGCCCCACTAGAACAAGAACGGCGAGCCGCGAGGCTCGCCGTTTGTGATTCCTGGCCAGGGCCAACCGACCTGTCCGGCCTTGATCAAGCCGCCTTGGGCAGCCCTTCCAACGCGCCCTTCGGCGCCCCGATTAGGACGAAACTGGAGCGCCAGTCTCCCTTGGTGGCGATCTGGAGCTGGATGTTCAAACCGGCCATCGCCTCGAGTTGCGCGGCCGCGCTGAGTCCACCTGCGTAGACCGGGCGGAAGCCGATCGAACGGATGAGTTCGGCGACGGTCTCGCCGGCGTCCACATCGTCGGTCGCGTACAGCGCGTCAAGGACCTGGCCGTGCGCCTCAGGCGTGGCGAGCAGACCCGCGAAGGTCGTGTTAAATGCCTTGACGACGCGTGCGCCGGGCAGCCACTCGGCAAGTTGCTGGGCGGCCGAAGTGCCGGCCGGTGCCTGGCCAATCGGATTGCTCACATCGATGACGACCTTGCCGGCGATGACGCTCTTGATACCGGCCGCGACTTCTGCGAGCGACGTGTATGGCACCGCGAGCACTGCGACCTGGGAGCCGCCGAGCGCCTCTGGGGCGGTCGCGGCCGTTGTCGCGCCGATCTGATTGGCGACGTTCTGCGTCGCAATTGCGTCGCGCGCCACGAGCGTCACGTCGTGGCCTGCTCTCACCAGCGCGCCACCAAGCGCCTGGCCGATGTTGCCGCTGCCGATGATTGCTACCTTCATCAATGGATCTCCTGCTGTTGCCCCGGTCCGACTCGCTCTTTGCTGTCGGCCAAGTTATATTGCTTACGGGTAAACTATGACACCGATATTGCTGGGAGTCAACTGGGTTGTCTAAAGAGAAACAAGAATCGGGCATCGCCGGCAGCTCATCTGTCGGCAAAGAGGTGCGCCGATGGCGTCGAACGCGGGATCTGACGCTTGCCCAGGTGGCTGAGGGGAGCAGCCTCAACGTGGGCTATCTCTCGCAGATCGAGAACTGCAAGGCCGTGCCGTCGCTGGACGCGCTGCTGTCCATCGCGCGCGCGCTGGATGTGCCCGCGGCCTGGTTGCTCGTTGATTCCTCACCCCCGCCACGCGTCGTCCGCGCCGCCGAGCGGCCGGCGATGGCCGACAGCCTGGGTGGACATGCCACGGAGGTCGACGGTGGGACGGCGCGCGACCTGCGCATCATCGAGACGGTCGTGCCGCCCGGGATGAGCACCGGCGTGCACGCCCACACCGGTGACGAGCACCATCTCGTGTTGAACGGCCGCTTCCGCATGACCCAGGGCGAGCACGTGACCGAGCTTGGTCCGGGCGACTACCTCGCCTGGGATCCCACCATTCCGCATGATGTCGAGAACATCGGTAAGGAGCCGGGCCGGTTGCTGCTGATCTATCCGCGCCACGGCCGCCGTCCGGATTCTTCGAGCTAGTCGATGACGAACAGGGTTCGTAGCGATGAGGAGCTGGCCGCGGTCCGAATAGGTCCCACCGAGATCCTGAACGCCCAGATCTACCTAGCGCCGTACGACAAGGGGTGGCCCCGGCTCTTCGAGCGCGAGGCGGATCGAATCAGGCGAGCGCTCGGCACAGGGGCCATCGTCCTGGAGCACGCCGGGTCGACGTCCATTCCCGGGCTCGCGGCCAAGCCACGTATCGACATCATCCTGGGAGTCGCCGACTCCGCCGACGAGACCGGATACGTTCCGCCGCTTGACGCGGCGGGGTACGTGCTGCGCATCCGCGAGCCCGATTGGCATGAACACCGCGTTTTCAAGGGCCCGGACACCGATGTCAACCTGCATGTTTTCAGCGTCGGCTGTGCCGAGATCGCGCGCATGCTGGCGTTTCGCGATCACCTGCGCGCGAACGGG
>DATBRX010000240.1:0-7268 GCA_036560085.1 Candidatus Limnocylindrales bacterium | reverse complement strand
CGCCTGGACTGCGCTGATCTTCCACGAGCAGGGGATCGACCTGCTCCATCCCAAGATCCCGGTGTTCGGGCCGCCGTGGGACGTGCCGTTCGAGTTTCCACTCTTCCAGGCGCTTGGGGCGCTGGTCATGAATGCCGGCGTGGAGCCTGATGTCGCGATGCGGGTGACCGGCATGGCGTGCTTCCTGGCCACCATGCTCGTGCTGTCGCGCCTCGTCGCGCGCATCGCCGGCGAGGCCGCCGCTCTCGTCGCCATGCTCGCGTTCGCGGTGTGCGCGTTGGCCCTGCTCTGGGCGCGAACGTCGATGATCGAGTACTTCGTCGTCGCCGCGTCGCTGACCACGGTCTACGCCGCGCTGCGCTGGCACGAGTCGCGTCACTGGGCATGGTGGGCCCTGGCCCTGGGCGCGGGCGTGATCGCGATGATGGTCAAGCCCACCACCGCGGTGATGTACCTGCCGGCCATCCTCGCGCTCGCCTGGACAGGCTTCCGGGCCGGCCGCGAACGCCCCCTGGGCAAGCCGCTGCTCTACGCCGGCGCGCTGCTGGCGCTGATCGCCGTGCCGCTCCTGTTCGGCGGGCTATGGACCGTCTATGCCGACAAGGTCAAGGCCGCGTCCGAGTTCACGGCCAACCAGACGAGCGCGGCGCTGGTCACGTGGAACTTCGGCTCGATCGACCAGCGCCTGAATCCGGACACCTGGGGGCTCATCCTGGGTCGAGTCAACGAGCTGGTGCTGGGCGGCCAGACCTACTTCGTGCCATTCGCCATTGGCTTCGCGTGGATCCCGCTCGGCTTCCTCGCCAGCCTGTGGTTGAAGCGGCGGCTGTTCACGATTGCGTGGCTCGCCGGCGCATTCATCGGCCCGCTGGTCTTCGTCAACCTCTACTACATCCACGACTACTACCTGATCGCGCTGACGCCCATGGCCGCCGCGGTCGTGGGCATCGGGCTCGTGTGGACGATGCGCAAGTGGAAATGGATCCTGCCGCCGCTGCTCGGCGCATTCCTGGTCGTATGCTGGATCGGCAACCTCAAGACGTCTGAGCATTACTGGGTCATCCAGTTCTACGACACGCACCTCGGCGAGCACCACCTCGAGGCCGCGGAATACATCGACCAGCGCTCCGCGCCCGGGGACATGATCGTCATGGTCGGGCGTGGCTGGAATCCGGCCACCTTCTACTACGCGCAGCGTTGGGGCCTGATGCTCGAAGGCAACGAGCAGGACCAGCTGGAACGAGCCCTGGGCGAGCTGCTGCCGCAGCTCCGCGCCGATGGCTATACGCGCCTGTTCGACTGCCCACCCGGCAAGCAATGCATCGCGGCGTACGACCTGACCACCGACCCGCCGCGCCTGCTGCCCTGAGGCTTACAGCAGCCCGCGCTCTTCGAGCAGGTCGAGCACCTGCGCCGCGTTCTGGCCGACCGAGCGGCCGACGGTCTCGAGCCGCAGCTCCGGCGTGAGCGGCGGCTCATAGGGGTCCGACAAGCCGGTCATCTGCTGCGTCCCGGCCGCGTACAGGCCCTTGACGTCGCGCGCCATGACCTCTTCCAGCGGCGTGTCGACGTGGATCTCGATGAACGCTCCCGGGCCTGCGGCGGCGTCGACCATCGCCCGCACCTCAGCGCGCGTCGCGCGGTAGGGGCTGACCAGGGCGCACACGACGAGGCCGCCGTGGCGCGCGATCTCGGCCGCGACGAAGCCGACGCGGCGCACGTTCTCGTCACGATCCTCGCGTGAGAAGCCAAGGCCGCGCGACAGGTGGGTGCGCACGACATCGCCGTCGAGCATGGTCACGATCCGGCCGCGCCGCTCGAGCAGCGGGATGAGCGCCTCAGCGGTCGTCGTCTTGCCCGAGCCGGACAGCCCGGTGAACCAGAGACAGGCGCCGTGACTCAATCTGCACTGACCGCGTGGGCCGCGGCCGGCTCTGGCACCGCGCCAGCAGAGCCGCTGATCGGCCGGCCGAACCACAGCTGGGACATGTCGCGCCCAAGCAGGCTCGACAGCCGCGCGACGTCGGGCGTGAAATCGTCCTCGAGACGGCGCCGCAGCTCAGGCGTCAGCTTGCCTCTCGGAACCGTCCTCCGGTTCATCCGCGAGTGGCCGAAGCGCTGGGCCATGCTCCTCGTCCGTGTCGCGCCGATGATGCGCGGCAGCACCCCCCAGGCGAGCCACTGGGCGACGCGCCCGCGCACCAATCTCCGGACGAGAGGGCTACGCGTTCCGTGGGCTGCGTTGTGGGCCATGAAGGACTCCGGCGCATACGTGGGATCGACGCCCAGGAACTCGAGCAGCGCGCGGAACTCGCCCGGCGTGTCCCTGACCATGTCCTCGAAGATGATGACGCGGACGCGGTCGCGGCCGAACTCGTCGAACCAGCGCGGCAGCTGCTCGCCGTAGCGCGCCCGGTCGCGGTACGTCGCCAGCTTCGGATTGGAGAACTCGGGCAGCCGGCGCCCGGCGGCTCGATCGGCCTCGGCGTCGAGCGCCTCTTCCAGGCTGGCCAGATCCTCGGTCCCGCCGGCCAGCTTGTGGGCATGGAGCGACTGGATCATGTCGACTGGATTGCGCAGCATGGCGATGATGCGCGCGTCCGGCGAGGCCCGGTGGATCAGCGCCGGCGCAGAGTGCGAGTACAGGTAGCGCGTCGATCCCTCGCCGACCAATTGCGCATCGCCCGCGTCGGCGAACAGCTCCTGGTAGAGCGCCGCGTCGCGCTCATAGACAAGGAAGTTGCCGGAGCGGTCGAACGCCAGGTCGGTCGCGAAATAGCACGGCTCCTTGACCGCCGACATGAAGACCTGCGGGTGGCCCTTGAGGTACTCGTACAGGGATGTCGTGCCGCTCTTGGGCGCGCCGACGATGAACAGGTTCGGGGTGCGTGACACGGCGCACGGGATGATAGTCGGTTGCGCCCTACACTCGGGCGCGAATGGCCGGCGGCGAGAGGGACAAACGCGACAGGGACGGGCGCGCGCCGCGGCGCGACGAGTGGCGCCCGACTGACCACGCGTCGGCGACCGGCGCGCTGCAGGGGCGCGTCGCGCGCGGGCTGACCTGGACGCTGCTCGACACGTGGGGCAGCCAGCTGCTCGGCCTCTTCATCTTCATCCTGCTCGCGCGGCTGCTGACAGAGATCGACTTTGGCCTGGTGACGCTGGCGGCGGTTTTCGTCGCGTTTGCCCAGCTGCTTGTCGACCAGGGCCTGGGCGACGCGGTCGTCCAACGCCCGCAGCTCACCCGCCGCCAGCTCGACACCGCGTTCTGGGCATCAGTGGTGACCGGCCTGCTCATCACGGGCGCGAGCGTGGTCTTGGCCATCCCGATCTCGATCCTGCTTGGCGATCGGCGCCTGGAGCCGATCATCCAGGTGCTGTCGATCATCTTCGTGCTGACCGCCCTGAGCAGCATCCAGATGGGCCTGCTGCGGCGCGAGATGGCCTTCCGCAGCCTCGCGCTGCGGCGCCTGGTCGCGGTGGCGCTGGGCGGCGTGGTAGGTGTGGGCATGGCCCTCGCCGGCTTCGGGGCGTGGGCGCTCGTCGGCCAGCAGATCGCCAGCGCCCTCGTGAGCGTGGTCACGTTGTGGGCGGTCACCCCGTGGCGGCCCAGCTTCCAGTTCTCGCGCCAGGACTTCGGCGAGCTCTTCGGCTATGGCATCAACGTCGTCGGCGGCGACATGCTCAACTTCCTGAGCCGTAACGTCGACCGGCTGCTGATCGGCGTGTTCCTGGGAGTGATCCCGGTGGCTCTGTACGGCGTCGGCTACCGCATCCTCGACACCAGCCAGACCTTGCTCGTGAACGCCGCGCGCAAGCTGGTCTTCCCGACGTTCTCGCGGCTACAGCACGACCCCGAGCGCATCAGGCGTGCGTACTCGCGCATCAACCGCGCCAGCAGCGCACTGACGCTGCCCGGCTACGTGGGCCTGGCCATGGTCGCGCAGGAAGCCACCGTCGCGGTCTTCGGCGCCCGCTGGACCGAGAGCGGACCGGTCGCCGCCGTGCTCTTCCTGGCTGGCCCGGTGCTGACCGTCCAGGCCTTCAGCGGCGCTGTGTTCAACGCGGTGGGCCACCCCGAGGTCACCCTGCGCTTCCGCCTCGTGACGACGATCACCAACGTCGTCGGCTTCCTGGTCGCAGTGCTCGTCTTCCGCGACATCGTCGCCGTCGCGGCGGCCTTCGTTCTGCGCGGCTACCTGCTCCTGCCGATAAACCTGTACTGGATGCGCAAGTACGCCGGCATCCCGATTCGCGAGCACCTGTTGGAGCTGAAGGGCGTAGCCGCCGCGACCGCGGTCATGGCGATCGCCGTGCTGCTCCTCAAGATCGCCCTGGTTAGCCACGTTCACGCCGGAGTCCTGCTGCTCGTCGAAGTGCTGGTCGGGGCGGCGGTGTTCGCCGTGGCGCTGCTGGTCTTCGAGCGTGCCCTGGTGGCGGAGATCGTGGGCGTCGCGGGTCAGGCCCTGCCGGGCGTCGGGCGTATTGCCCGGCTGCTCCACCTGCCCGCGGCCCCTCCAGGCGGGAAGAAAGCCCGGCCGGCCGATGACAGCGTGGAGGCCGAGATCGAAGCGGGCGCCGAGCTCGACCCGACCGGCCTCGCCGACGAGGACTCGGAGAAGAACCCACTGCCGTAAAGACGAACCTGGCAGCCGCATTCCGGCGGCCAGCTGAGGACGCGCGTCAGCAGCCCGCAGGCGTCGCTGCAAGGGAAGGGTCGGTTGAGCCCCCGCTATCCTTCGCAGCGCATGCCCCGACCTGATTTCTTGATCGTCGGCGCGTTCAAGAGCGGCAGCACGGCGCTCTACGAGGGACTGCGCCGCCACCCCCAGATCTTCATGCCGTTCCACAAGGAGCCGCTGTATTTCGGCGATGACCTGACGCGCCGCTACGGTCGCTACACGGAGGCCGAGTACCTGCACCTGTTCGACACGGCCAAGCCCGGTCAGAAGGCGGGTGAGGCGAGCACCTGGTACCTGTACTCGGTGTCCGCGGCGCGCGAGATCCACGACTTCAATCCGGAGATGCGGATCATGGTCGTGCTGCGCAACCCGGTCGACGTCATGTACGCCCAGCACAGCCAGCTCATCTACAACGTCATCGAGGACATTCCCGACTTCGCGGCGGCGCTCGCGGCCGAGCCCGACCGTCGTGCCGGCCGGCGCATCCCGCCTGGCCCGATAAACATCGAGAACCTCTTCTATCGCCACAGCGTGCGCTTCGCCGAGCAGCTCGAGCGCTACTTCGATGTCTTCGGCCGCGACCGGATCCACGTGATGCTGTGGGACGACCTGCGCCGTGACGGCGCGTCCGTGGTCCGCGGCGCGCTCGATTTCCTGGGCGTCGACTCGTCTCTGGCCGCGGCACCACCCACTGCCAACGAGAACAAACGTGTCCGCTCGCCAATGCTGCAACGCCTGATATTCGCGCCCCGGCTGCTCCTGCCGCTCGCGCCGTTCCTGCGCCGCTTCCCGCTGGTACGGGCCATCCGCACGCGGATGCTCGCCATGAACTCGGAAGCGCAGCCGCGCGCGCCCATGGATCCCGCGTTGCGACGGCAGCTGCTCGACGAGTTCGCGCCGGAGATAGAGCGCCTGGGCCGACTCGTCGGGCGCGACCTCTCGGCGTGGCTCGAGCGCGATGGATCGGCCGCCGCGAACCAGGCGCCTGCCGCAACAACGCCCGCGTCAACGACAACCGCGTGAAACGGCCCGACTTCTTCATCGTCGGGGCGTTCAAGGCGGGCACCACGGCGCTGTACGAGTACCTGCGCGCTCACCCACAGATCTTCATGAGCGTGCCCAAGGAGCCTATGTACTTTGGCGCTGACCTCACGCCACGTTACCGGCGCATGACAGGGCCCGAATACCTGGCGCTGTTCAAGGATGCCAAGGCCGACCAGCGCGCGGGGGAGGCGTCGCCCTGGTACCTCTATTCGTCATCGGCAGCGACGGAGATCAAGGCTTTCGAACCCGCGGCGCGAGCGATCATCTTGCTGCGCAACCCGGTCGACGTGATGTATTCGCAGCACAGCCAGCTCGTCTTCAACCAGCGCGAGGACCTGGTCGATTTCGGCCTGGCGCTTGAAGCCGAGCCGGATCGGATGGCCGGCCGGCGCATCCCGCCCGACGCCATCCGGCCTGAGGCGCTCTTCTACCGCAAGTCGGTCCGCTTCCCCGAGCAGGTGCGCAGATACCTCGAGGTGTTCGGGCGCGACGCGGTGCATTTCGTGGTGTTCGACGACCTGGTCGCCGATGCAGCGCGTGTCTACCGATCCACTCTTGAGTTCCTGGGTGTCGATCCCAGCCACCCGCTCGACGCGTCGGTCTACAACCCCAACCGCTCGGCGCGCTCCGGGCGTGTTCAGCGGGCCATCTTCGCCCCGCCCCCGGCGCTGCGCGGCCTGTTCGGCCGCTTGCGCCGGATCCCGCTGCTGCACAGGGTCCGCGACGCGGTCGTCAACGCCAACAGCCGGCAGGCGCAGCGCGCGCGCATGGATCCGGCGCTGCGCGCCGCGCTGACCGCCGAGTTCGAGCCGCAGGTCGCCGAGCTGGGCGAGATCATCGGGCGCGATCTCTCCGCGTGGAGCAGGGCATGAACGACGCCGAGCTGGCCGCGCGCGAGGTCGAGATACCCAATACCGGCGTGACGGTTCACGACGTGACCTTCGACGAGGCTGTGGAGCTCATCGTGCGCTGGGCGCGCGAGGGCAGCGGCGGCTACGTCTCGACGCCCAATGTCGACCATCTCGTGCGGACGCACCGCGAGCCTGACTTCCGGGCGCTCGTGCGCGGTGCGCGCCTCCGGCTGCCCGACGGCATGGGCCTGATCTACGGCATGCGCTTGCGCGGCCGCCGACTGAAGGGCGCGGTCCATGGGCGCTTGCTGCCGGAGGCGATCGTGCGCACCGCGGGCGACTCGGTCGCGATCGCGATGATCGGCGGCCGCGATGACGCGCCGGCGCGCGCCACCGAGCGGCTGACCGAGTTGGGCGGCAAGGTCGTCGCCGCGGTCAGCCCGCCGATGGGCTTCGAGATCGGCGGTGCCGCTGACGAGGAGGCAACACGTGGGCTCGTCGCGGCCGAGCCGCGCGTAGTGATCGTCGGGTTCGGCGCGCCCAAGCAGGAGCGCTGGATGGCGCGCCACGCGGCCGAGTTTCCGCACACCGTGATGCTCGGCCTGGGCCAGACGATCGACGTGCTCGGCGGCCGCGTCCCGAGCGCGCCGGCGTGGATGACCCGGGTCGGCTTGGAGTGGGCATTCCG
>DATBRX010000239.1:0-5050 GCA_036560085.1 Candidatus Limnocylindrales bacterium | reverse complement strand
GTCGGCGGTGGGCCACACCAAGACCTTCATGCGCCCGTTGCGGGTGCGCGAACGCACGCTGGCCGACGGCTCGCGCGCCTGGTCGGCCGATGGCTCACCCACCGACGCGGTCAGCCTCGCGCTGCTCGGCTACTTCGATCTCGGCTTTGACCTCGTGGCGTCGGGCATCAACTACGGCGCCAATCTCGGCGACGACATCACGTATTCGGGGACGGTCAGCGCGGCCATGGAGGCCGTCCTTTCGTCGGTGCCGGCTTTCGCGATCTCGCAGGAGTACTACGAGCATCCCGACTTCACCCTCGCCGGTCTCATCGCCTACCGCGCCGCGGTGAACATCCTCGAGAACGGCCTCGCTCCGGGTGAGCTGATCAATATCAATGTGCCCGGCATCGCCGTCGAGGAGTGCCAGGGCGTGGAGGTCACGCGGCTCGGCAAGCGCGTCTACCAGGACGAGCTGGTTGAGCGCATCGACCCGCGCGGGACGCCCTACTACTGGCTCGGCGGCCCGCCGCCGACAGGGCTCGCGGAGCCGGGCACCGACTTTGACGCGGTCGTCAACAAGCGCATCGCGATCACGCCCATTCAGCTCGACCTCACCGCGCGGCGGCTGCTCAAGCGCTTGAACTCCTGGTCGTGGGACATCGAGACCACCGCGCCGCCGCCTGACGAGGCGGGCCACAACAAGGGCTAGGCCGGCTCGGCGACAGTAGCTTCGGTGGCTCGGTTGGGCTTGGCCGACTTGGCCGAGCCGCGGGCAATGACCATCTCCAGCCGATCGAGGTAGGGCTTGGCGCCCAGGCGCGTGAAGGTGTCGCGCGCAAACCTGATCGCCGCGGCGACAGCGGGTTCGGAATTATCCAGCACTGTCGCCATGTCGAGTCCGGTGAGCGCCTGCTCCCAGGTGACCTTGAGGTTGCCCCAGCCGGCGAAGGCCTCGCCATAGAGCGCCAAGGCCTCGCGCGAGCGGCCTTCCAGGGCGGCAATCGCCGCGCGCATATTGGTGCGGCGGACCTCCACGACGGGCCCGTGAACACCCGTCGCCTCGATGGCCGTGAAATGGCGACGCAGGGCATCAAGGTCACTGCCCCAGAGCGCCGGTCGGGCGGACTGGTAATACGACGCCGGTGCCTGGCTCGCCCAGCCATCCGCGATCTTCAGCCAATGCTGCTGGGCGTCGGCGAAACGGCCTTCCGCTTGGGCGAGATTGGCGAGGGTGTCGTTGGGCGCTGTCAACACGTGGGGGTCCGTCACCATGGTGGCCAGCTGCTCGAGCTCGGCCAGCTCGTCGGCAATGTCGTCGCCCCGTGACGCGCGGATGATCAGCATGTTGCTCATGTTCCAGATGCGCTGGGTCGGCTCGAGCTCGCGCAGCAGCACTGTGTCGAACTCGGCCAGCCCGCGGTCCCACTCGCCCACCAGGAAGGAGGTGTACCCGAAGTTGTTGACGAATTCCTGCTCGAGAGCGCGGTGGCCCACCCGGCGTGCCAGTGCGAGACCGTCGCTGAAGCACTTGTAGGCCTCGACGTTATCGACCTCGCCCAGGAAGTAGCCACGCACCGTGAGGGCCACCAGCACCTGGTCGGTGAGGCCGTGCTCGCGCGCGATCTCCTCGGATGCACGGAAGAGCGCGATGGCCTCGCGCAACCGCCCGACTGATCCCAGCGCGCCACCCTTGGTGAGCAGCGATTTGGCCAGAAGGCTTGGATGATTGCCGTGCTCAGCCACGGCCAGTGCCTCGTCGATGATCGTCAGCGCCTTTGGTTCGGTGCCGGCGTGCTCGAACTGGTTGTAGGCGCGCGCAAGGTTCGCCTTGAGGTCGGCCAGCACCACGGCGTCCTCGAGGTCAGCGAACTCGGCCACCGCGACTTCGAGCAAGTCGCGCGCCTCGGTATCCAGGCGACCATTCAGCATCGCCCAGCCCAGGAGCGCGTGCGCGCGCGCCATGCCGATCCTGTCGCCCGATTCGGCGTGGGCGGCAACCGCCTGCCGCCCGAGCTCGGTCGCCAACGAGTGTCTCGAGGCAATTCCAGCGAAGTCGCTCGCCCGCTCGAGAATCTCGGCGCGATCCCGGGACTGTGTCGTGACGCTCACAGCCTGCCGCAGGAAGACGACCGCCTGGTCGTAGCCGCCCAGCGACGCCGCCCGTTCGGCCGCGGCCTTCAGGGCGACGCGCGCCTGGGCGGCGAGAGCGTCCTGCTCCGGGCCCTCGCCGGCATTCTCATATGCCGCGAGGTAATGGCCCGCGAGGGCACTGGCCAGCTCGTCGCTGCCGAGCTGCTCGAAGAAACGCGCGGCGGCGAGGTGACGCGCCTTGCGATCTTTCTTTGAAAGTGTGTTGTAGGCGACCTCGCGGATGAGCGCCTGGACGAAGACGTACTGGCCGACCTCGGCTGAACGCGCGTCACCCTCGCGCGTGAGGATCTCGCGCCGCATCAGACCGTTGAGACGCCGCGCGAGCTCGTCCGGCTCGACACCGGATATGGCGCTGAGCGCCTGCGCACTGAATGACTGGCCCAATACGGCGGCATCGTGGATGAGCGATCGCTCGGCCGCCTCGAGCGCGTCAAGCCGCGATGAGATGAGCGCAGTGAGCGTTTCCGGAACTGCGAGGGTCGTCAGGTCACCCACCGGAACGTATACGCCGTCCTGCTCTTTGAGCCGTCCGTCGGCGACGAGCGAGCGCACGGTCTCAACCGCGTACAGCGGGATCCCGTCCGCGCGGCCGACGATGGTCGTAACGGCCGCATCTGGCAGTCCGGGCACGAGACCCGCCAGGAGCTCGCGCATCTCCGGCTCGGCCAGCGGCTCGATGTATTGCGACGTGAAGTTGCGCTTGCCGGCGCCCCAGTCCGGCCGGCGCTCGAGCAGGTCCGGTCGGGACAGGGTGATGATGTAGATCGGCAGCCCACGGCTCCAATCGAGCATGTGTTCGATGAAGTCGAGCAGGCCCGAGTCGGCGTGATGCAGGTCCTCGAAAACAAGCGTCACGGTGCCGAGCTGCGCGATCCGCTCGAAGTAGGTGCGCCAGGCACCGAAGAGCTGCTCCGCGGCCATGCCCGACTCGATGCCGAGCAGCGTGAGCAGCGCCTTCTCTACCCACTCGATCTCATCGGGATCGGTGACCCACTGGCGCACGCTTTCGGCAACCTTTGTGCGCGTCGTTTCCTCGTCGTCACCTTCGGTCAGGCCGCAGCGGCCGCGGATCATCTCGCCCAGGGCCCAGAAAGTGATGCCCTCCCCGTAGGCCGGTGAGCGGCCGTCATGCCAGTAGGTCGTTTCGACCAGTCCGTCGACGTACTTCAGAAACTCCCAGGCGAGGCGTGACTTGCCTATTCCGGCGGGGCCTATGAGCGACACCAGACGGATGCGCTTCTCGCGCCCCGTCGCGTGGAACAGATCCTTGAGCAGCCGGAGCTCATCGGACCGGCCGACGAACGGCGCTTCCAGCGCATCGGACCGGTTGCGCCCGCCGCGCTCGGCCACGACGCGCACCGCCCGCCACGCCGACACCGGTGACTGCTTGCCCTTGAGGAGCTGCTCGCCCGCCTCCTCGTAGATGACCGAGCCGCTCGTCGCGCGCATCGTCGCCTCGCCGACTAGCACAGTGCCCGGCGGGGCCACGCCCTGGAGGCGGGCAGCGGTGTTGACAAGGTCGCCTGCGACCATGCCCTGGTTGGTTGCGCCCAGGGTGACGGCCGCTTCCCCGGTGAGGACTCCGCCGCGTGCCTGGGCACCCGGACCCAGGGCGGGCACGGCGGCGACCAGCTCGAGCGCGGCACGAACCGCGCGCTCGGCGTCATCCTCGAACGCGACCGGGGCGCCCCACACCGCCATCACCGCGTCGCCGATGAACTTCTCGACGGTTCCGCCGTAGCGCCCGATGACCTCGCTGCACATATCGAAGTAGCGCGACAGCGTTTCGCGCACTTCTTCCGCGTCGCGCTCCTCGGCGAACGGCGTGAAGCCGACGATGTCGGCAAAGAGGATCGTGACGAGGCGCCGCTCGGCGACCGGTGGGGCGGCGGATGGGGTGGCTGGCCGCACAGGCGCGCCGGTCGCGCCCGTGGCCGCGGGAGCGCCGCCGGCCAGGGCCGTGCCGCACTCGTTGCAGAACCTGGCCCCGGGCTTGTTGATCGCGCCGCAATTCGGGCAGCCGGCCGCCAGGGTCGCACCGCATTCATTACAGAACTTGGCGCCCGGTGCGTTCTCGCTTCCGCAGCTAGCGCAGATCACGGGCGTACTTTACGACCACGCTAGTCGGGCACGGCACGTGCGGCCGCGGACTACTTGGCGCCGATGACCTCGCGCGCGGCCAGATAGCCAGGCATACCGGTCACGCCGCCACCCGGGTGCGCGCCCGAGCCGCACAGGAAGAGGCCATCGGCCACGGGCAATCGGTAGCGCGCGGCGCCCAGCAGCGGCCGCCAGGCGAACCATTGGTCCAGCGCCGGCTCGGCGTGGAGCGGATGGCCCTCCGTCATGCCGTAATCGCGCTCCAGGTCGAGCGGCGTCAGCACCCGCCGCGCCACCACGTTCGCGGCGAAGCCTGGCGCGTGCGCCTCGATTTGGGCCACGACCCGATCGGCGAGCGCTTCGCGTCCCGCGTCCCAGTCGCCGTCGCGCAGCCGGTACGGCGTGCCGTGCACCAGCACGCTCATCAGGTGGCTAACGCCATTGCCGGGCACCAGCGACGCATCGAGCAGCGTCGGAATGACCGCTTCCAGGACGAGCGTCTCGGGCAGGCGGCCACCCTTGATCGCGTCGCCGGCACGATCGAGCACGTTGATCGATTGGCCGAAGAGGATGCGTCCCGACAGTCGCTCTGCCGCTTCGCCCGGCGACATGGCGCCGAACGCGGGCAGACCGCGCAGCGCGAAGAGCACTGCGGACGTCCCTCCGTGCTGGCGCAGGTTGGCCGCCTCCCAGCCGAGGGTAGGGCCAAGATCCATCGGATCGAGCAGACCGAGCATCGTCCGGCGCGGGTCCAGACCCGACACGACCCTGCTGGCACCGATCTCCTCTCCGGAGGTCAGCACGACACCGCTTACCC
>DATBRX010000238.1:0-4483 GCA_036560085.1 Candidatus Limnocylindrales bacterium | reverse complement strand
GTCCTCCTGGGGCAGGATCTTGGCCACGACGCCCTTGTTGCCGTGGCGGCCGGCCATCTTGTCGCCGACGCTGATCTTGCGCTTGGCCGCGACGCTGACGCGGATCAGCTTGTTGACGCCGGGCAGCAGCTCGGCACCCTTCTCGCGGTCGAACTCGGTGACCTCGACGATCTTGCCGCGCTCCCCGTGGGGCAGGCGCAGGCTGGAGTCCTTCACCTCGCGCGCCTTCTCACCGAAGATCGCCCTCAAGAGGCGCTCTTCAGCGGTCAGCTCGGTCTCGCCCTTGGGCGTGATCTTGCCGACGAGGATGTCGCCCGGCTGGACTTCAGCGCCGATGTAGATGACGCCGTACTCATCGAGGTCCTTGAGGCTCTCCTCGCCGACATTGGGGATGTCGCGCGTGATCTCCTCCGGGCCGAGCTTGGTGTCGCGCGACTCGATCTCGTGCTTCTCGATGTGGATGCTGGTGAAGACGTCGTCGCGCACGAGGCGGTCGCTGATGACGATCGCGTCCTCGTAGTTGCCGCCCTCCCACGACATGAACGCGACCAGGATGTTGCGGCCCAGGGCGAGCTCACCCTTGTCGGTTGAGCTCGAGTCGGCGATGGGCTCGCCGGCCTGGACGCGCTGGCCGACCATGACGATCGGACGCTGGTTGATGCACGTGCCCTGGTTGGAGCGCACGAACTTGTCGAGCGGGTACTCGTGCAGCTCGCCCGAGTCAGCCTCGACCGCGATGCGCTCGGCGGTCACGCTCGTAACCACGCCCGTGACCTTGGAGGTCAGGACCTGGCCGGAGTCGAGCGCCGCCTTGGCCTCCATGCCGGTGCCCACGATGGGCGCCTCCGGCTCGAGCAGCGGCACCGCCTGGCGCTGCATGTTCGAGCCCATGAGGGCGCGGTTGGCGTCGTCATGCTCCAGGAACGGGATGAGCGCCGTGGCGACGCTCACGACCTGCTTGGGCGAGACGTCCATGTATTCGATCTGGTTGGGCCGCGCCTCCGGGAATGAGTCGCGGAAGCGCGCCGGGATGCGCTCGTCGACGAAGTAGCCCTTGGCGTCAAGCTTGGCGTTGGCCTGCGCGACGTGGTGCTCCTCTTCCTCATCGGCGGCGAGGTAGACGATCTCCTCGGTGACGCGCGGCTTGATCGGGAAGGCGGACGCCTTCTGCTTCTTGAGCTCGCTGACCGCTTCCTTGGTGAAGGCCTTGCCCTTCTTGAGCAGGACGCCCCCGGTCTTGGTGGTGACGTCGGCGTCGGCGATCTCGCTCTCGATGCCCTTGTCGTCGGCCGAGACGGTGCGCTTGACCTTGCGGTAGGGCGTCTCGATGAAGCCGTACTCGTTGATCCGGCCGTAGGTGGCCAGCGATCCGATCAGGCCGATGTTCGGGCCTTCCGGGGTCTCGATCGGGCAGATCCGGCCGTAATGGCTGTGGTGCACGTCGCGCACGTCGAAGCCGGCGCGCTCGCGGCTGAGGCCACCCGGCCCGAGCGCGCTCAGGCGGCGCTTGCTGGTGAGCTCGGCGAGCGGGTTGGTCTGGTCCATGAACTGGCTGAGCTGGCTGCCGCCGAAGAACTCCTTCATCGCCGCCACGACCGGGCGGATGTTGATGAGGGCGTTGGGCGTGGCCTTCTCTGCCTCCTGGATCGACATGCGCTCGCGGACCACGCGCTCCATGCGCAGCAGCCCGACGCGGAAGGCGTTCTGGATCAGCTCACCGTTGGCACGGATGCGCCGGTTGCCGAGGTGGTCGATGTCGTCCGCCAGACCCTGGTCACGGTTGAGCTCGATCAGGTGACCGACTATCGCGGCGATGTCTTCCTTGCTGATGGTGCGCTCGGTGGGCAGGTTGATGCCCATCCGATCGGCCACCGCGTTGAGCTTCTTGTTGAGCTTGTAGCGGCCGACCCGACCGAGGTCGTAGCGGCGGAAGTTGAAGAACAGGCTCTCGACCAGCTTCTCGGCGTTGTCGCCCGTGGGCGGGTCACCAGGGCGCAGCTTCTTGTAGACCTCGATGAGCGCCTCACCGCGGGTGTTGGTGTTGTCCTTGTCGAGCGTGGAGGCGATGTACTTGGTGTCGCCCGTGTCGATCTTCGAGAAGAGCGCGGCCATCTCGTCGTTGTTCTCGTAGCCGACCGCGCGCAGCAGCTTGGTCGCCTCCAGCTTGCGCTTGCGATCGACCTTGACGTACAGCTGGCCGCGGGCAGCAGTCTCGAACTCGAGCCACGCGCCGCGGTTGGGGATGACCTTGGCGTTGAAGAGGTTGCGGCCGGTCGCCGGATCCTCAGTCGCGGTGTAGTAGACGCCTGGCGAGCGGACGAGCTGGCTCACGACGACGCGCTCGGCGCCATTGATAACGAACGTGCCCTCGTCGGTCATGAACGGGAAGTCGCCCATGTACACGCGCTGGCGCTGGATCTCGCCGGTCTCCTTGATGAGCAGCTCGACCCACACGTAGAGCGGCTTGGAGAAGGTCAGGTCACGGGTGCGGCACTCGAGCTCGCTGTACTTGGGCGTCTCGAACTCGTACTCGCGGAAGCGAAGCTCCATCACGCGACCGGTGAAGTCCTGGATGGGGCTGATCTCGTCGAGCAGCTCGCGCAGCCCATGGTCGATGAACCAGTTGAACGAGTTCAGCTGAAGCTCGATCAGGTTCGGGATGGGTAGGACTTCGGGGATGCGGGCGTACGGCTTGCGCTCCGTGTTGGCGATCAAGCTACGCCGGCCGGGGTCGGTGACAGACAGCATTAAGCGCTCCTAGCGAGGCGGACGTTCAGCTCCGGGCAGGGACGGCCAAAGGCGGACATGGTCATCCGCCGGGGAGTTCCAGAGACAAAGGGGACCGCGCTCAACGACCGCACATAGTATCGACCGAAGGGCAGCCTGTCAACGGCCACGCGAACGCCGGGCACGCCGCAACGTACCGAGGCTCCGCCGCCATCGCGGCTCCGGCGCGGACAAGTTTGCGACTCCTGTCAACTCCTGTCGACGCTCCCGGCCGCGCCCGTGGTGCCGGCGATCAACGCCCGGCCCATTAATCTCGGGTCAGTGGTCACGCCATCCCTCTGGGGACACTCCGATTTCGTAAAGCTCTGGATAGGCCAGACGATCTCGCGCGTCGGCTCCGTGGTGACGCGGACGGCCATGCCGCTGGTGGCATTGCTGGTCCTGGGCGCGGGGCCATTCGAGATGGCGCTGGTCATCGTGGCCCAGAGCCTGGCCGTGCTGCTGGTGGGCCTGTTTGCCGGCGCCTGGGTGGATCGGCTGCGTCGCCGGCCGCTGCTCATCGCATCCGACGCGGCCCGCGCGTTGCTGCTGTTCTCTATCCCCGCCGCCTACCTGGTCGGCGCGCTCAGCCTGTGGCAGCTCTACGTCGTGGTGTTCCTCGAGAGCTGCCTGGGCGTGCTATTCAACGCGGCGTATCCGGCCTACGTGCCATCGCTGATCGGCGTCGATCGCGTGGTCGAGGGCAACAGCAAGCTCGCGGCCAGCTCGTCGCTCGCGGAGATCGGCGGTCCCGGTCTGGCGGGTGGGCTAGTGCAACTGATCGGAGCGCCGTTCGCGATCCTCGTTGACGCGGCTTCGTACGTCATTTCGCTCGTGTCGTTGGGGCTGATCCGCAAGCCCGAGCCCGCACGCCCGGCACGGACAGAGTCCACGAGCATTCGCCGTGAGATTGCCGACGGGCTGCGCCTGGTGAGCCGCCACCCCGTCCTGGTGCCGCTGACTCTCCGCTCCGTCATCGCCCATGTCGCAGGGTCGTTCTACGGCGTGCTGTACACGATCTACCTCATCCAGGTCCTGCATCTTGATCCGCTGCTGCTGGGGATCGTGGTCTCTGCCGGTGGCGTCGGGGCGCTGATCGGATCGTTCTTCGCGCAGCGCGTGATCAATCGGCTGGGCTTTGGTCCTGCGATCATCTGGGGCGCGGTAGGTGCGTCGCTCATCGGCGTGCTCACCCCGCTCGCAGGCGGGCCGGTCGCGATCGCGACCGCGATGGTCTTCCTGCCGCAGCTCATCGGCGATGGGTTGCAGACGATCGAGAGCGTGGCTGAGCTGTCGCTGATCCAGGGCGTCATCCCCGACCACATCCTGGGCCGAGTGAATGCCACGCTCGAGGTGTTCTCGCACGGCGTTGCTTATCCGGCAGGAGCCCTCCTCGCGGCGTTCCTCGCGGAGGAGGTGGGCGTCCGCGGCGGCATCGCCCTGGGTTGGGCGGGCATGGCGCTCTCCATCCTGCTCCTCGTGTTCTCGCCGCTGCCGCGGGTCAAGAAGCACAGTGATGTGGCCGCCGTGGAACGCTTCCCGCCGGCGCGCGGGTCGTGACGACGCGGCGCACCTAGCGGGGTGTGGAGTCGCTCGGTTTGAACGCCGGGCCGTGGCCGGGCACGATGAGGTTTGCCATGGCCAGGATGCGCGCTCGGCTGGCCCGGAGAAGCGACAGGTCGGGCGAGTAGGGATCGTCCGCCGGACCATCGGCTCT
>DATBRX010000237.1:0-3707 GCA_036560085.1 Candidatus Limnocylindrales bacterium | reverse complement strand
TATCACGGCGGCGCGGCATCGTCACCGGTGTCGGCTGGGCGCTGCTGCTCGAAACGGCCCAGCTGGTCCTCTACCCGGGCTGGCTGGACATCCGCTTTCTCGACGAGTTCCGCCAGATCTCGTTTCTGTCGCACGTCGTTTTCGGATTGACGCTGGGCCTTGGCATCCCGGCGGGACTGCGCTGGGCCAGGAATCGTGGTTGAAAGGAAGGGTTACTGATGACTGAAGCTCAACAGGTGAGCTGGCCGTGGTGGATGGCCCCGGCACGACTGATCGGACGCGTCCGGCCCGGGCTGGCTGCTGCGGCGCAGTCCGATGCCATCGCCCTGGAGCGGCTACCAAGGCTGTTGGGCACGGTGGCCGTCCCGCTCACCGTCATCGCCATCGCGGCGGGGTTCGCAGCTCTGCATGCCGTGTCTGGTCCGCGGACAGATCCGCCAGTGCACCTCGAGTGGCTCAACCTGAGCATGTACAACATCTACACCGAGGTCCCGCTCTTCATCTTCACAGCCTGCATCATCGGCGCCCTCTCGCCGGCTGCTGCCGTGCTGTTCGTGCTCTCATTTGGCGCCTTTGACCTGATCGCAGCGGCGACGCACCCTGAGGAGCTCCGGTTCTGGGCGTTGCGCCCGTTCCCAATTGCGGGGCGACTGATCGCGTATTGGCTGCTGTGGCTGCTTGCCGTCGAGATCCCGGTAATGGGGCGAATGATGGCTGTCTCGGTCCGCGGTCTCGCCGGCAGCCGGATAGCCGTGGCCGGCGTGAGCGGCCTTCTGGTCGGCACCTTCACCTGGCTCTGGACCCTGGCGGCGCCTGTTCTGCTGCGACCCGTGTACCTGTGGTCCGACATTGGCGGTCCATACGCGGAGCTGGGCCTGCAGCTCGAAAAGGGCGGGCTGGTCTTTGCCCTGATCGCGGGGGTGGCGGCTGGGGCGGTCGCGATGCTGGTCGGTCCGGCCGGGATCATGCGCATAAGGCAATGGCCAGCCGCGAAGGAGGTCGGCGCACCCACGCTGCGCGGGCGGCTGATCGCTGTCGTGCGCCGGCTGGTAGCTGCCGGGCTGTTGACGATCGGCCTGGGTGGGTTGATCACCACGGGTCTCGACGCCGTATTCCTCTTTGTCGCCTTTGCCGGGGCTGGTCCGCTGGCACAATGGCTGGGCGCCAGGATCCCGATTGCTGGGCTCGTTCAGCGAATACCGGCGCCTGCGCTGATCGCCCTCGCAATCGTGTTGGTCTTCGGCGTGGCACTGCTGACGGTTGGGGTGCCTGCGCTCGCAAGCGTCTCCGAGTTCTTCCCGCTCATAGCGATAACCGGCGTTGGACTGTTCATCGTCGAGCTCATCTTGGCCCCTGGCCCCGCCCGAGAGCGGCCACCGCGGTCGATCGCCCACGCCGGGGCGATCGGCGTCGGAGTCGGACTCGTGGTCGTGGCCCTCGACTTCGTTGCCCCCCAGCCCGCACTGGCTGACAACTACATCAGCCTGAAGGACATCTACGCGACGGTTACGGCGATTGCCGTGACCGTCGCTGCTCTCGTGTTCATGGTGGTTGCCGCGACGGGCAAGTGGGTGGACATCGTGCGCGAGCGCGCGCGCGACGTTGCTGCGCAGGCTCCGTACCGATCGGATCCGCCAGGGCCGCCGCCACCACCGCCGCCGCCCGAGGAAGCGCCAGACCCGTTCGAGAGCTTCGGCATCGGACCTGCGCGCAGGCTGGGCGGCTCCCCGGCGCCAAAGTCCAAGGGCGCACCGCCCAAGGGCAAGGGGACCGGTGGGCCTGGGCCACAGCGCGGCAAGGGGCCGGAGCAATGAGCAGTTATAGAGCCGCGGCGATGGCCAATGACCCGCGCGAGGCGATCTCAGCCCTGATCCAACTCAGTGTCCTATTCGAGGCGGACTGTCCCGTGGGCCACTCACCCTGGGGCCAGACCGTTACCTCTTGCCTGGGCGACCGGTCCACGAGCACGACGTTCATCCTGCGGAAGACCGGCCCTGGCACCTTTGCGGGCACATGCCACGACGACATCCTGGAAGAGACGGCGACTGGCACGCTCGATTGGAGCGGCCAGGTTGAGCAGATCAGCCCGTAGCGGCTCCTAATCGCTGATGGCCGGTCAGGCCTGTGTCCGAGCGCCGAGGTAACCACCCAACACCGACACGACGTGGGCGGCATCCTCGCCTACGCCGAAGATCAGCCCCGACTTGCGGGTATGCATCAGCTGCAGGCCCATGAAATACAGACCCGGGTGCCGGCTGACGCCCTGGGTCTGCTCGGGGTAGCCATCGACCGTGTTCAGGGGCAGGTCGATCCAGCTCTCGAAGTCGAGCCGGAAGCCGCTCGCCCAGATGACGGTGCTGATGCCGGCTTGTCGGAGATCGAGTGTGGTTGGCGGCTTGGGCAGACCGGTCGAAGGCTGGATGGGCGGTTCGGTCGGTGCATCGATCTGGTTCGTTGTGATGAAGTCGTCGACCTGGGCGCGGAACCGGACGGCAGCTTCGTCAGATCGTGCGGCGCTCTGGTGAAGGTCGTCAGCGAAGGTGGCTGTGAAAGCGTCGGCCGTGCGGAAGCGGCCCAGCAGCGTCGCGCCCTGTGCGTGCAGCGTGCGCAGGTTGATGTCGCGGTCCCAGCCGACGCCCGTCTGCATCGGCGGGCAGGCCATGCGCAGGGCGTGACCGAGCTGCTCAACGGTCTCGTTGAAGACGCCCATCTGCTGGCGCCAGAGAACGTTATCCCGGCCGCGGTACCGGCGCGGGATCCAGCCGCATGAACCGGCGGACAGCCAGGTTGGACGCCCGGCCGCGAGCAGGTCTTCGACGACCTGGCAACCGGACTGGCCGGCACCGACGACGAGCACTCCGCCTGGCGGCAGGTCGGCCGGGTTGCGGTATTGGTCGGTGTGCATCTGGACGATGCTCGGGTCGATAGCTCCCGGCGGGCGGTGGCGCTTCTGGTACGCCCCGGTCGCGACGACCACGGCGCGCGACTCGATCTCGTCGCTAGTCGTGGTCGCGCGGTAACGACCATCCGCGGTCCGGTCCAGGCGGAGGACGTCTACCCGGGTTTCGACGGGTACCGCAATCCTGGTGGCGTAGGCGCCGAAGCGCGCCACGATCTCGTCGCGCGCCATGAAAGCGTCGGGGTCGGAGCCGTCGTAGGGGTAACCCGGGAGGTCGAACGAGAAGTTGGGGCCGTTCAGCATGAAAGTGTCCCACCGGCGGGTGCGCCAGCTCTCCCCCGGCACATCGCCGCGCTCCAGGACGATGTGCTCGAGGCCGCGCTGCGTGAGGTGGTAACTCGTGGCGAGGCCGGCCTGGCCGGCGCCGACCACGACGACATCCACCTTGCGCATCGGGCGATTCTGTCACCGCCGGCAACCCCGGAGTAAGCGCCAGCAAAGTCACGTTGCTCACGCTTGGGGTATGGACGATCAGCGCGTCGGCCGCGTCGTGCGGGCGTTGCGCCGCCGCCTGGGCTGGACCCAGTCGGATGTTGCCGCTAGGGCGGCCTGCGCCCAGGCGACGGTGTCAGAAACCGAGCGCGGCAACCTCCCGTCGGTGCCGATTCTGCGTCGCGTCCTCGCGGCGCTCGATGCCTCCATGGTGATCGATCTCCGGTGGCGGGCGGGCGCGTTGGAACGGCTGCTCGACGAAGACCATGCCCGGCTTGTTGGCTACCTGGTGACGCTCCTGCGCGCCCTTGGCTGG
>DATBRX010000236.1:0-2835 GCA_036560085.1 Candidatus Limnocylindrales bacterium | reverse complement strand
GGTTGGCGGCCGGCCTTGGCGCGTGCCGTCGTTACGGCCTCGGCCAGGATGTCCTGCGTTGGCTCCAGTTCGAGCGTCAGTCCGGAGCCAGCGCGGGCGATCTTGGTGGTGGATTGGGTGCGCGGCCGGAAGTCGGCCACGGCGGCGGCCATGACAAGCGCGTCGGCACCCGGCAGAGCGGCCAAGACCGCGTCGCGCATTTCGGCGGCTGATGGCGCGCGCACGAGGTTGACGCCGCTCGGGATGGGCGCGGAGGTCATGCCGGCAATCAGCGTCACCACGGCGCCGCGGTCGAGCGCGGCCTGGGCGATCGCCACGCCCATCTTGCCCGTCGAGCGGTTGCCGATGTAGCGCACCGGGTCGATCGCCTCTGCCGTTCCGCCGGCCGTGACGACGAAGTGCCAGCCGCCCAGGTCATTGCCGGGGAGGGGCATGACGACTGGCGGGCGTTGCGCCTCGTCAGGCTGGCGGATGGGCTTGCCGTCGAGGACCTTCTCGAGCGCCGCGAGGATGGTCTGCGTCTCGGCCAGCCGGCCCACGCCACGCTGCCCGGAGGCGAGCGGCCCAACCTCTGGCTCCACGATCGTGTAGCCAAAGCCGCGTAGCGTCTCGACGTTGCGCCGCGTCGCAGGGTGGTTCCACATCTCGCCGTCCATCGCGGGCGCGACAACCACCGGCGCCGCCGTCGCGAGGCAGGTCGCGGTGATGACGTCGTCGGCCAGACCGGCCGCCATGGCACCCAGCCATCGCGCCGTCGCCGGCGCAACAAGGACCGCGTCGGCCGAGTCGGCGGCGACTATGTGGCCGATGCGCTGGTCGGGCAGCAGCTCGAGCGGGTCGGTCATGGGCCGGCGGCGGGTGAGCGTCTCGAGGGTGAGCGCGCCGATAAACGCCGACGCTGAGCGGCTGAGAAGAGTCTGTACGTCCGCCCCGGCCGTGGTCAGCGAGCGACACAGCTCGGCGCTCTTGTAGGCCGCGATCGAGCCGGTGACGCCCAGCAGGATCAGGCGGCCCTCCAGGTTGCTCATGCGTGATTCCTCATGCGCGCACCTTTGGCTGCTTGGGCCTGGCCGCCACCTCGCGCTCGAGCAGCGCCAGGCCGCGCAGAGTGAGGAGCGGATCGATGATGTCGACTGACGGGATCGAGTTGGCCCACGGCAGTGCCGACAACCCGCCGGTCAGCACGACCTTGGGCTTGGCCGCGCCGAGCTCGCCGCGGATCCGGCGCACCAGCTCCTTCACGAGACCGAAGTAGCCCAGAACGGCGCCGCTGAGCATGGCGCTCACCGTGTCGGTTCCGATGGCGTGCTCCGGGACCTCGAGGGCGACTTCGGGTAGCTGGGCGGAGTGTTCGACGAGGGCATCGAGGCCCAATCCCAGTCCGGGCGCGATGGCGCCGCCCAGGAACGCGCCGTCGGGCGCCACGACGTCCAGCGTCGTCGCTGTGCCCAGGTCGATGACGATCACCGGCATTCCGTACAGGAACCCCGCCGCGAAGGCGTTGATCAGTCGATCGTTGCCAACGGCGCCGGGATTGTCGACG
Source organism: Candidatus Limnocylindrales bacterium (assembly GCA_036560085.1). Taxonomy (GTDB): domain Bacteria; phylum Chloroflexota; class Limnocylindria; order Limnocylindrales; family CSP1-4; genus JALYGJ01. The sequence goes on along the minus strand of DATBRX010000236.1, from coordinate 1,292 downwards.
CGGACCGCGATCGGGATGGTGGTGTGGTCGGCGACGATGAGCCGGATGCCTCGTTCCTCGGTCAGCGCAGAGAGCGCGGTCGTGACCCCCGGGACGACGCTTGCCAGCAGGATCGTGTCAACGTCGCCCAGCGCCGCCTCATCCTCGGCGAGAAGCGCATCGAGCGTGGCCGCCAGATGTTCGGCGTTCCTGTTGCCGCGCGTCGGGGCGCGGCGCGAGCTCGTGACGTCCCCGCTCCGAACGACGCCCAGCGCGATCTTGGTATTGCCCACGTCCAGCGCGACGATCACGCGGGCAAGGATACGCGGCATAGGTGCGAAAACGGCGTTGCGCCGTGTTCCGGACGCGCTACCATCGGCCGGTCCGGGCGCAGGGAGAGGCTCCGGACTGACCAACAGGTGAGGAGGAGCGTGTCGCTCGAGCCGCCCGCGAAATTCTTCGTAAATAGCGGCCTTGTGTCGAGCCCCACCGACATCTACAACCTGCTGCGTCCGCTTCTCAAGCAGACCGTGTCGTACCGCTACTTCCGCGGTGCCGGCCTTGTCTCCATCGGCACCGGCTGGGTCGAGCGCATCGTCGTCGACCGACCGGAGGTTTCCACCTTCTTCACTCCACTGTCTATCTGCCTGAACATCGATTCGTTCGAGCACCTCGAGTTCGAGACGCGCCCCGACCAGCTGATCGTCTACACGCTGGTCCAGGGCGACGAACGGATCGTCGTCGAGTTCGCGCCCGTCGGCCGGACTGCCGCCGACGAGCCCGAGCAGCAACGCTTCGCCTTTCCTGCCACATCGGACTACGTCCAGATGGAGCTCAGCACGCTCGAGAGCGGCGATGGCTCCGATGCTGCGGGAGAGGGGTCAGAAGGGAGCTGAGCGGCCGCGCTGCTGGCTGCTAGCCACGAGGGAGTGGGACGCGCGCGTCAGCGCGGGTCCGCAATAGAGGGAGGAGTGCGACCTTGGAAGCGATCGCTTCCTATTTCAAGTTTGCCGAGCGCGGCACGACCTTGGGGACCGAGGTCAAGGCCGGCCTAGCCACGTTCATGGTCATGGTCTACATCGTGGCCGTGAACCCAGGGATTCTGGCAGCCGCGGGCATTGACCCAGTCGCCGCCGCGGCAGCGACGGCCCTTGTGGCCGGCGTCATGACAATCCTGATGGGCTTCTTCAGCAACTATCCGATCGCGCTTGCGGCCGGACTGGGCATCAATGGAATCGTTGCCTTTGGTCTCGTCCTCACACTGGGCCTAACGCCTGCGGGCGCGATGGGCGTCATCGTCTGGGAAGGGCTCA
>DATBRX010000235.1:0-4025 GCA_036560085.1 Candidatus Limnocylindrales bacterium | reverse complement strand
CTGTTCTACCTCTACCAGGCGTTCACGGCGCTGATCCTCTTCCTGGCCGCGAACACGTCTTTCAACGCCTTCCCGCGCCTGGCCGCCATCCTGGCGCGCGACGGTTTCATGCCGCGCGTCTTCTCGTTCCGCGGCGACCGCCTCGCCTTCACCAGCGGCATCGTGATCCTGAGCGTCGCCGCAATCACGCTGATCGTCGCGTTCGGCGGCGTCACCACCGCGCTCATTCCGCTCTACGCGGTGGGCGTGTTCATGGCGTTCACCATTGGCCAGCTGGGCCTGGTCCGGCACTGGCTAGCCGAGCGCTCGGCGGGCTGGCGCAAGAAGATGAGCATCAACGCCTTTGGCGCTGCACTCACCGGCGTCGTCTTCTTCGTCGTGCTGGTGGCCAAGGCGCCAACCTCACTGCTCGTCACGATCATCATCCCGGCCCTCATCCTGATCATGGTCTTCATTCATCGCCAGTACACGGCGTCGGCCAATCAGCTCGCGATGAGCGAGGAGGCGGTCATCCCGCCGCCGCGGCGCGAGGAGCGCGTCATCGTGCCGGTCCCGGGCATCAACCGGGCAGTCGTGCAGGCGGTCAACGTGGCGCGCTCGATCGCGCCCGACATCCGGGCCGTCCTGATCTCCGACGAGCCGGAGGAGGCTGCGCGGATGCGCGAGCGCTGGGAGCACCAGTTGCCCCAGGTGCCCTTGGTGATCGTCGAGTCGCCCTATCGCGCGCTGGTCGGACCGATGCTGGCCTACCTCGACGTGCTCGACAAGACGTGGCCGGAGGACAAGGAGGATCCGATCACCTTCGTCGTGATCCCCGAATACGTGGCGCGCCACTGGTGGGAGCGCATCCTCTACAACCAGTCCGCGAACCGGCTGCGCAGCGCGCTGTTGGGCCGGCCGCACACGGTCGTCGTCAACGTGCCGTACCGGCGCGAGGAAGATGAGCGAGCGGCCGCGCCCCCGCGCGGCTGATAGGCTTCCGCGGCATGCCAGAGGGCGCCAATCCAAACCCGATTCGTAAGGCTGTCCTGGGCCTAAACGGCGGTCCGACCGACCAGCTGGTGGTCAACCTGGGGTGCCAGCTGGCCAAGCTGCACTCCGCCGAGCTGGTCGCGATCCACGTGATCGAGGTGAACTGGCAGCACGAGCTCTCCGACGAGATGACCGACGAGAACCTCGCGGCGTCCTCGGTGCTCGATGTCGCCGAGGGCATCGCCGAACGCTACAAGATCAAGCTCTCGGGCGACCTGCTACAGGCGCGCGAGGTTGCCGCCGCGCTCGTGGATGAGGCGATCGAGCTGGGCGCCGACGCGATCATCGTCGGCCTGCCCTACCGCAAGCGCTTCGGCGGCGATTTCGCGATGGGCACGACCATCCCCTACATCCTCCAGAACGCGCCCTGCCAGGTGATCGTCGCGCGCGAGCCGGTGCCCGCCACGGGCGAGCGGCGCGACAACCGCCAGGAGCTGACCGCAGGCGGCGGCGCCGGCTTGCGCTAGGCTCACGCCTGAACATCAATGGAGGCGACTTCCAAGTGCGCGCTGTGATCGTCGGCTGCGGCCGGGTTGGCGCCGGGCTGGCCGAGCGGCTGGCTCGCGCGGGCCACGACGTGACCATCATCGACCTCAACTCCGACGCGTTCGGACGGCTGGAGCCCGACTTTCCCGGCCAGGCGATTCGTGCCGACGGCACGGACGAGGACGTGCTTCGTCGGGTCGGCACCGACACGGCCGATTGGTTCTATGCGCTGACCGAGGGCGACAACCGCAACGCGTTCACGGCCCAGATGGCGGCTGAGAGCTTCGGCGTCAAGAACGTCGTGGCCAAGATCAACGACCCAGTGCGCGCGGAGGCCTACACCGACCTGGGCATCGCCACCATCTGCCGCACGCGGCTGCTGGTCGACGCGCTGGCGCGGTACTCGGGCCTGCCCGCCGATCCTGGCGCCGACGGCGTCCGCCAGGCAGAGCGACCCCATGATCATGCCGTGCCATCGACCGCCACTGGCCTGGGCAATCGGGTCGAGCCGCTCGAGCAAGGGAGCTAGCCCGTGTACATCATCATCGTCGGCGGCGGCAAGGTGGGCTATTACCTCGCCAAGGAGCTGCTCGAGGCCGGCCATGAGCTGGTGATCCTCGAGAAGAATGCCGGCCGAGCGCGCCAGATCGCGGACGAGCTCGGCAGCATCGTCCTCAATCGCGACGGCTGCGAGGGCAAGTACCTCGCCGAGGCCGGCGCCAACCGCGCGGCGATCATCTGTGCGGTGACCGGCGACGACGACGACAACCTCGTTGTGTGCCAGATGGCCAAGCATCACTTCGATGTGCCGCGCACCATCGCGCGCGTCAACAACCCGCGCAACGAGGACCTCTTCCACCACCTGGGCGTCGACGAGATCATCAGCCCGACGCGCATGGCCCTGGCATCGATCGAGCAGGACATCCCGGTCCACGAGCTGCTTCACCTGGCGCAGCTCAAGGGCGGGGAGATGGAGCTGGTCGAGGCGCAGATCGCGGAGGGGTCGCCGGCACTCGGGCGCAAGCCCGGCGACATCAACCTGCCCGAGGGCTCGTCGCTCTTCCTGCTGCTGCGCGGCAACAACGTCCAACAGGTGCGACCCGACACGGTGTTCCAGGCGGGCGACAAGGTGCTCGCCGTGGCCAAGGGTGAGACAGGCGAGGATGTCCTGCGGCGCGAGCTGATCGGCGACAGCGAGCCGGTCGGCTCAGCCAGCTAGCACGGGGGACGATCACGACGTCTGATCGTCGCGCCCCCGTGGGCGCGGCCGGCGTCCTGCGCCGCTCCCTTCTCATCTGGGGCTGGGGCCATATCGCGCTTGGCGACAGGCGCGGCTGGCTGCTCGTGCTGCTCCAACCGCTCGCCATTGCCGGCTTGGCGGTCGCGGCCTGGCAGCTGATCGACGGCACGCGCTGGCTCGCGGTGTTCCTGCCGCTGGTCGCGCTGCTGGTCTTGTGGGTTGGCCAGGCGGTGCATGCCCACCGGCGCGCGCTGGCCATGGGTGCCGCGCCCGGTGGCGAGCTGCAGCTGGTCTGGTTCCTGCCTGCTGTCCTGACGGTCGTCAGCGCGTTCTGGCTGGTCGGCGGCCGCCACGCGTCGCCGGCCTCAGCGGTCGAGGCCTACATGACGGCATGGCAAGGGGACCGGCCCGATATCGCCGTCGCCCTGTACGGCGACGGCGGGCCCGCTGCCGCGGACGTGGCCCAGCTCTGGGTCGGGGAGCGGTCGTGGCTGAGCTCCCAGATCGAAGAGGCCCGGGCAACCTACGGGCCGGCGAGCGGCCTCGATCCGGCGCGACCGTTCAGCAGCCTGCGCGTCAGCCAGAGGGGGCCGACGTCCTTCATCGTGGAGCTGGTGCGCGCCGAGACCTACCAGACGACCATCCTGGGCTTCATCCCGACGGCCGGTCAGCGCACGGTGGTCATCGCCCCGGTGCTCGCGCTAACCGTCGTCGAGAAAACAGTGACCGGCTATCTTCCGACCTCCGTTTGGCGGATCGAAACGGTGACGACCGCCCACTGATCCGATCCTGGCGCGCGGGCGGTGTCGCCCGGTGGCAACACATCTTCCCAACAGACAGCAGGTGTCTTGACAATGCCATTGTCAGGGTTTAGGTTATCGCCCGATGCCGCCAAAAACGCGGCAGGTAGGCCATCAAACAACAGATTCCAGGCATGCGGAGGTGTGCCATGACCTTGATTCGACGCACCAATCCATTCGGTGAGCTGATCTCACTGCGGGCAGCGATGGACCGACTGTTCGAGGACTCGTGGGTTCGGCCGCACAACAGCGCCGCGGACGAGCATCCACTCGCGCTCGACGTGCGCACGACGAACGAGGCGTACGAGATTGAGGCCGCTCTGCCCGGCGTGAAGCCCGAGGACGTCGATATCTCCGTCCTGGGTGAGACGCTGACCATCACCGCGCGGACGGGCCAGGAGCAGTCGCGCGCGGACGATGGCTATTCGTACCGCGAGATTCGCCGCGGCTCGTTCAGTCGAACAGTC
>DATBRX010000234.1:0-10058 GCA_036560085.1 Candidatus Limnocylindrales bacterium | reverse complement strand
GAGCACCTTGTTCTCGCTCACCAGCGCCGCGGCCGTGTACTGGAAGAGCATCAGGCCGCTGTTCAGGCCGGCGTCCTTCACCAGGAACGGCGGCAGGCCCGACGACTTGGCATCCACGAGCTGCGCGATCCGCCGCTCGCTGATCGAACCGATCTCGGCGACGGCGATCTTCATGAAGTCCATTGCCATCGCGATTGGCTCGCCGTGGAAGTTGCCGCCGCTCACAACCCTGCCGCCGCCGGTTGCGGCCGCAGTGGGATCGACGTCCGCCCCGTCAGGAAAGACGAGCGGGTTGTCGGTGACGGCGTTGATCTCGATCTCGAGCACGCGCCGAACATGGGCGAGTGCGTCCCAAGCCGCGCCGTGGACCTGCGGGACGCAGCGGATGGAGTACGGATCCTGGATCTTGTGCGCGCCCGCGTGATGCGATTTGATCAACGCCGAATCGCGTAGCAGGTGGCGCATCTGCCGCGCGACCGCGACCTGACCGGGATGGGGCCGCGTCTGCTGGAGCGCGTCCGAGAACGCAACGTCCGTGCCCATCAAGGCCTCGACGCTCATCGCCGCCGCGACGCTGGCCGTCTGAAGAAGCGATTCCGCGTGCATCAGCACCAGCGCGCCGATGGCCGTCATCTGCTGCGTGCCATTGAGCAGCGCCAGACCTTCCTTGGCCGCCAGCGTCAGCGGCGCCAGGCCACGCTTGGCCAGGGCAGCTGCGCCGTCGAGCACCTCGCCGTCGACCTCCGCCCGGCCGCGGCCTATCAGCGGCAGCGCCAAGTGGGCGAGCGGCGCCAGGTCACCCGACGCACCGACCGAGCCCTGCTCGGGTACGACCGGATAGATCTCCTCGCGCAGGAAGTCGAGCAGCCGCTCGACGACTTCGGGTCGCACGCCGCTGAAGCCGCGCGCCAGGGCATTGGCGCGCAACAGCAACATGGCGCGCACGGTGTGCTTGCCGTGAGCCGGACCAACGCCCACGGCGTGGCTCATCAGCAGGTTTTCCTGGAGGCGTGCCGAGTCGGCCGCGGAGATGCGCTTGGAAACGAGATCGCCGAAGCCGGTCGTGACGCCGTAGACCACGGCGTCAGACGCGACGAGCTCGTCGATTACGGCGCGGCTGGCGCGCATCCGCTCCGCCGCTTCCGGAGCAAGCACGACGGGGTGGCCATCGTGGGCCACGCGCCAGACGTCGTCGAGCGTCAGGTCGGAGCCGGTGAGACTGAGCTGGTCCACGCCGTGAGCCTAACCCCAGGTCACGCCGCGCATGCCGCGCGTGTGCGCCTGGTCGTTCGACAGCAGCAGGCGCGGCCCCGACGCGCGGTCGGGCCAGCGCAGCACGGTCAGGCTCGTCCAGTCCGCGTCGAAGCGCCGCCGGTAGTCGTTCAGCTCAACGCCCAGGAGCATCGCCAGCAGGATCCGGTTGGTCGACGAATGGCCGACCACCACCGCGGTGCTTTCCCCGCCCCGCTTCTCGGCCCAGTCGATCAGCCCGTCGATGACCGGCCAGAGACGCGCGGCGACCTCCGTCCCGCTTTCGCCGCCGCCCACCTCGTGGTGCGCCGGGTCGCGGTCGTACTTCTCGTACTCACCGGGGAAGAGGGCGTAGATGTCCTCGAGCGTGTGGCCCTCCCAATCGCCGTAGTCGAGCTCCACCAAGCGCGGCTCGGGCTCCACCGCGATGCCATGCGCCCGCGCGAGGATGTCGGCCGTCTCGTGCGCCCGCTTCAGCGGGCTCGTCACGACACGCTGGATCTCAACGTTGGCCAGCCGGCGGGCGAGCTTCCGCGCGTCCGCGCGTCCGCGCGCGCTCAACTCGGCGTTGATGCGCTGCCCCAGGTACTGCTCGGGCTCGGAGCGATCGGTGTGGCCGTGGCGCGTCAGAAGGAGAGTAAGCACGCGCGAAGTATCCTTGAGGCCAATCGAATACGCCTTTCCTTCGGGGTGGGGTGCAATTCCCTACCGGTGGTCGGCCCGTGACGATCGAGTGATCGGTACGGACCAGCCCACGACCCGGAGCCCCGTCTGGGCCGGCAACGGCGCGGACGCGGCGAAGGTGGATGCCCTGGCAGGCAGCCGACGGTAAGAGTCCGGATGGGAGAAGGGAGGACATCTGACAGTCGAACGCATTCCCGCGATCAAACTCGCCCACGTCGCGCGCCGCTTCGTCATCGACGGACGGCCCGTGACTGTGCTGGACGACGTCTCATTTGAAGTGCCGGTACATGGCATCTGCGCAGTCGTGGGCCCCAACGGCAGCGGCAAGTCGACGCTGCTGCGGCTCGTCTGTGGGCTGCTCACCCCCGATTCGGGCACGGTCGAGATAGCCGGCGTGCCCGTTGCCGACGCGGACCAGCGAGTGGGGCTCGTGTTCCAGGAGCCGCGGCTGCTGCCCTGGCGCACCGCGCTCGACAACGTCGCGTTCCCACTCGAGCTGAGCGGAGTGACCCGGGCTGAGCGCCACGAGCGCGCGCGCTCGCTGCTCGATCTCGTGGGTCTGGCCCAGTTCGCGCGCGCCTACCCGCACCAGATGTCCGGGGGCATGCGCCAGCGCGCGGCGATCGCGCGCGCGCTCGCCCGGGAGCCGCAGATCCTGCTGCTGGACGAGCCGTTCAGCGCTCTTGACGCCCTGACACGCGAGCGCTTCAACGCTGAGCTGCTCGACATCTGGCAGCGCACCGGCACGACCATCCTGATCGTCACCCACAGCATCGCCGAGGCCGTGTTCCTGGCCGACGAGGCGGTCGTGTTGACGGACCGGCCCGGTCGCGTCGCCGCGCTTGTGCCGATCCCGCTCGGCCGGCCGCGTGAGCTGGACGCGCTCGACTCCGCGGCCTTCACGCGCGCGGCCGCGACCATCCGCGCGCACCTGTCCGGGTCGCCCGACGACATCGCAGCGCAGGAGGCCGCGGCGGCACCCGTGCGCGACGTACTGGAGCGCGCCGGCGCACCGGCGTGGTTCGATCCATTCCGTGGTGCGAGCTGATGCGCACGCGATCGACTCTCCTGCCGATCATCGCCGCGGCCATCGTGTTCGTCGTGGTCTGGAAGCTCGTCGTGGTCATCGGCAACTACCCCACCTTCATCCTCCCGTCACCGGAACTGGTCGCGCAGCGATTCGTCGAGGCCTGGTCTGACGGGACGATGTGGCCGCATGCCTGGGCAACGCTGGTCGAGATCGGGCTTGGCTTCGTGGTCGGCGCCAGTCTGGCGGTGGGCGTCGGCTACCTGCTCGCCCGTTCGCGTCTCGCTGAGCGGCTGCTCTCGCCGTATCTCGTCGCTGCGCAGGCAACGCCGGTGCTCGTCCTCGCACCGCTGCTCGTGCTCTGGCTGGGCACCGGGCTGCTGCCCAAGATCGTGATCTGTGCCCTGATCGTCTTCTTCCCGATCGCGGTCGCGACGATGGTCGGCATACGGTCGGTTGATCGCCGGCTTCTGGAGCTGGGCCGCAGTTTGCGAGCCACGCCCACACAGGTGCTGCTGAAGCTCGAGCTGCCCGCCGCGCTGCCGCAGATCCTGGGCGGCATGCGCGTCGGCGTCACCCTCGCGGTGATTGGCGCGATCGTGGGTGAGTGGGCCGGCGCCGACCGTGGCCTGGGCGTACTGATCAACCTGGCCCGCGGCTCGCTCTTCGACTTTCCGCTGATGTTCGCGACCCTCGCGACCATCGCGCTGATCGCCTTGACGCTCTACCTGGTTGTCTTGCTGGTCGAACGCGCCCTCGTGGGCGCCTGGAGGTGAACGTGCGTCGCTTGTGCCTGGCCGTCTTGTCGGTAGTCCTGCTCGCAGTCGGTTGCGGCTCTGGCACGCCGACGACCACGCCGTTGACCAAGCTGACGGTTGGCCTGGGCTACATACCCAGCGTCCAGTTCGCGCAGTTCTACCGCGCCAAGGTGCAGGGCTATTACGAGGCGGCAGGCCTGGACGTCACGTTCCAGAACGGCGACGACGCCAACCTGATCACGCTCATCGCCCAGGGCGCAAACGACATCGGCATCGCTGACGGGACGAGCGTCATCCCGGCCGTGGGCCAGGGCATTCCCATCCGCTACGTGGCGACGATGTACGCGCGATTCCCGAACGTCGTCATCACCGGCGCGGACAGCGGCATCAACACGGTCGCCGACCTGCGCGGTCGCAGCATCGGCATCCCGGGCCCGTATGGCTCGTCGTGGATCATGCTCCAGGCATTGCTGATGTCGGAGAACATGACGACCGCCGACATCGTTGAGCGCGACTATCCCGACTACGGCCAGGGTGTCGCACTCCAGCAGGGCCAAGTGAACGCTGCGACCGGCTTCCGCAACAACGAGCCAGTGCAGCTTGCGCTCGCTGGTTTCGAGACCGTCCAGTTCGCGGTCGACGAGATCGTGCCGCTGCCCGGCCCGGGGCTGATCGTCGGCACGAGCACGCTGGCCTCCAAGCGCGACGCCCTGCGCGCCTTCGTGGCCGCGACATTGCGCGCCATGCGTGAGATCGACGAGTCACCGGAGGCCGGACTCGAAGACGCGATCGCGGTGGTGCCCACGCTGGCTTCCAACCGCGAGACGCAACTGGCGATCCTGCGCGCGACGATCGAGATGTGGCACTCGCCGGCGACGGACGCGAACGGTCTCGGCGCGATCGACGAGGGCGGCTGGAGCTCTTCGCTCAGCTTCATGAGGGAACTGCCGGACTCGAACATCCCCGGTACAGTCACCGTCGACGATCTGATCAGTACGGAGCTCCTGCCGTGACCGACCAACACGCCTCCGACCACGACGCAGTCGCCGAGCACGACCCGGTCACGCACATGGACGCGCACACCGCCATCAGTGACGACGACCACGGTCATGCCGAGGGCTCCCTTGGCCCGATCGATTGGGGCGCGTGGGGCCTGGCGATCCTGGGCGGCGCGTCCGGCGTCCTGGTGCTGCTCTGCTTCTGGGTGGCGCTGAACTAGCAGACAGACAAGGACCTAGAACAAGCCGATCGTCTCGCCGGCCTCGTTGATATCGACGTCCTCGCCCGACGGATGGGACGGCAGGCCGGGCATCATCAGCATGTCGCCGCAGTAGGCGGTCACGAATCCCGCCCCGGCAAACAGCCGCGCGTCACGAATCGGTACGCGGAAGCCCTTGGGCCGGCCCTTGAGCGCCGGGTCGTGGCTGAGTGAAAGCTGGGTCTTGGCCATGCACACCGGCAGCTGGCCGTAGCCCAGGCGCTCGAACTCGTGCAGCGCCTTGCCTACTTCCGGTGAGATGTCGACGCCGTCCGCGCCGTACACGCGGGTCGCGATGCGCGTGATGCGTTCCTCCAGCGTGGCCTCGTCGCGTGACAGGAAGCGGAACTCCTCGCCGTCGCTCCGCGCGGCGTCCCAAACCGCGCGTGCCAGCTCCTCGGCGCCCGCGCCGCCGCGCTGGAAGTGATCGGTCACCACCGCGGCGCGGGCACCCGCGGCCAGCGCGGCCTCGCGCACTACGGCCACTTCGCTCGGCTTGTCGGTCGGGAAGGCGTTGATCGCGACGACCGCCGGGATGCCGTAGCCGCGCACAATCTCCACGTGCTGCGCGAGGTTCTCGCAGCCGCGCCGCACACCTTCCGGATCCTCGCGCATGAGCGCCTCGTCGAGCGGCCTGCCCGCCACCACGTGGCCAACACCGCCGTGCATCTTGAGCGCGCGGATAGTGGCGACGATGACGGCCGCGGCCGGTCTGATGCCAGAGAGGCGGCACTTGATGTCGACGAACTTCTGGAAGCCCATGTCGGCACCAAAGCCCGCCTCGGTCACGACCGCGTCGACCAGCTTGAGCGCGATGCGATCCGCCGCGACCGACGAATTGCCGTGGGCGATGTTGGCGAACGGACCGGCATGGATGAACGCCGGGCCGCCCTCGAGCGTCTGCACGAGATTGGGCTTGATGGCCTCGCGCAACAGCACCGTCATGGCCCCGGCGACATCGAGCTGCTCGAGCGTCACGGGCTCGCCCTCGAACGTCTCGCCGACGATGCACCGCCCGATACGCGCGCGCAGGTCATGGATGTCCGACGCCAGGGCGAGAATCGCCATCACCTCTGACGCGGCGGTGATGTGCCACTCGGTCTCGCGCAGGGCCTTCTCGTCGCCCAGCCCGATCATCACCCGGCGCAGGGCACGGTCGTTGACGTCGATGACTCGCGGCCAGCGGGCCGTCCGTGGGTCGATGCCCAGCGAGTTGCCGCGAAAAATGTGGTTGTCGAGGAACGCGGCGCCCAGGTTGTGCGCGGCGGCGACCGCGTGCAGGTCGCCCGTGAAGTGGATGTTGATGTCCTCCATGGGCAGGACCTGGCTGTAGCCGCCACCGGCCGCGCCGCCCTTCAGACCGAACACCGGGCCGAGTGATGGCTGGCGGATGGTCGGCGCGGCGCGCACCCCGATGCGGTTCAGACCCTGGGCCAAGCCGATCGTGGTGGTCGTCTTGCCCTCGCCGAGTGGCGTGGGGGTGATCGCGGTGACGACGATCTCCCTGCCGTCCGGTCGGTCGCTGAGCCGCTCGATCGCGCTGGGCTGGATCTTGGCCTTGTACGTGCCGAACAGGTCGAGCTCATCGTCGCGCAGCCCGAGCTCGTGCGCGACATCAACGATGGGGCGCAGCTTTGCGGCGCGGGCGATGTCGAGGCTTGACTGCATGCGGCGTCGCTGCGGACTGCGGGCTACGCGGCGCGGCGCTTGCGCGCGTGGCCGGCGATGATCGGATGGTCGGTCTGCTGCCAGCGCGCGGCGCGAACGAGGTGCTCGAGCAGGACCGCATTGGTCACCGGACCAACGCCCCCGGGCACCGGTGTGATGGCGGCGGCGACGCGCAGCGCGGAGTCGAAGTCGACGTCGCCCACCACCCGGCCGCTGACGACGTTGATGCCGACATCGACCACGAGCGCGCCGGGATGAAGCATCTTGCCGTTGACCAGACCGGCCGAGCCCGCGGCGCAGACGACGATCTCTGCCCGCGCAATCTCAGCCGCGAGGTCGCGCGTCCGACGGTGGCACACGGTCACGGTGCAGTGTTCGCGCATGAGCAGAAGCTGCACGGGCTTGCCGACAACATTGCTGCGCCCGATGACGACCGCGCGCTTGCCCTCGAGGTTGTAGCCGTAGAACTTGGGGATCTCCACCGCAGCCTCCGCGCAGGCGGGCAGGAAACCCTCGTAACCGAGCGTCATCAAGCCGGTGTTGAGAGGATGGATGCCGTCGATGTCCTTGGCCGGCATGATCGTGTCGGTCAGGGTGCTCAACGGGATGTGCCGCGGCAGTGGCTGCTGGACGATGATGCCCGCTACCTCGGCGTCGCGGTTGAGCTTCTCGAGACGCTTGCGCAACTCATCTGCGGTCGTGTGGCGCGGCAGCTCCAGTACGCGGCTTGGTATGCCCACCGCCGCGCACGAACGAAGGATCTGCTGAACGTAGACGTTCGATGCGGCCTGGTGGCCGACGATGATGGCCGCGAGCTGCGGCCTGAATCCATAAGACCTATCGAACGCGGCGATCTGGCGTTTGACTCCGGCGCGGATGCGGGCCGCGAGTGGTCGCCCGTCGAGAATGCGCGCCGGCTCGTCGTAGCGCAGCACAGCTGCCGGCGCGGTGGTCACTCCTGCTCGGGCTCGCGCAACTCGCCGCTGCCGACGATCTCCGTGACGAGCGCCGCGTTGCGTTCGATTGTGTCGAGCAGGCCACTGACCGATTCCGTCGTCGCGGCCGCATAGTCCTCGTCAGCGACCATGGGCAGGTTGATCAGCACGTTCGCTGCTGCGCCGCGTGCTGCGGCGGCTGCGAGGCGCGAAGCAACCTCGAGGTCGCTTGCCGCATTGACATTGCTGCGCCCCGCCATCGCGACGACGTCATCGAGCAGCAGCGCACATTCGCTCACCACCGATAGTGGCACTTCGGTGGAAGCCCTGGCCGCCACCCGGGTCGCCTCGTCGCGGGCCCGCTGCTCAGCGTCTGTCTCCTTGGGCATCTTGCGGGCCGCGGCGAAGCCCGCGTAGGCGCGCGCGTCGGCGTCGGCCAGCTCGAGCAGGACCGTACGGCCGCGTTCCCCGGTCGCAAGCGCGCGGCCGTGCGTCTTCTGATAAGCCGCGTACTTGGGCCGGTCGGCGCTGAGCCGCGCGACCATGGCCAGCAGGCTCCCCGCGAAGCTGCCCGCGATGGCCGACGCGCTGCCACCGCCCGGCACCGGCTCAGCCGACGCGAGGCGGTCCGAGAACTGAGTGAGCGTCAGCTCGGCAAGGGAGTCGGATGGCGCGGTGTCCACGGCCGCGATTGTCGCATCGCTGCGACTGATTGGAGGTTAGGCGGCCTCGAGACCCTCGAGCAGCCAGCGCCGGTGGCGCTTTCCGAACGACAGGCGGAGACGCGCGTCCGGCGTCCGAATGTCGAAGATGCGACGTGGTCCGAGTGCCACTGGATACGCCGACAGCTCGTCGCGTACCTGGCTGATCTCGAGCACCGGCACGCGCTCGTTGGCGATACGGATATGACGCGGCCGACCGTCAAACATGCCGGTCTTCACGTCGACCTCTGTTGGGGTAACTCGCACGATTGCCATCTAGCTTGCCTCCACGGCATAGAACATCTGTTCACACAACGTATCGAACAGGCGTTCGATTGTCAACACCCACCACCGGGGTGGCTGGAGCCAGTCTTCGCGAGCCGCGTGCCAGCTAGCGCGTCACGACCGTCAGATCGGGCGAACGAAAACCAGCGGAAAGCGGATGCCCTGCTGTAGCGCGGGGGATGCGGACTCGCCAAGTCCGGACGTAGCGCCAGGTAATGAGGTAGCGCTGGGCTCGACCGTGGCGCCCGGCCCGGGCAGGTGGCAGAGCACGCATTCGTTCGCGGTGCGTGACAGGTGGTCGTCCGGCAGCGCGCCGTAGTCGGCGGCAACGTGGCAGGCCAGGCAGTCGGACTGGCCGGGAAAGATCGCGTGCCGGGGGGCCGGCGGCTGTTCGTCCGGCAGGCGGTGGCATAGCCAGCACACCGACTCCGTGCGGTGTGCCATGTCCTCCGGCAGCGGCGCCGTAATCCCATGGCAACTGAGACATTCCTGGTTCTGCAGCTCGCGATGTGGTCGCGATAGCGGGGCGGGCAGCTCGGCCGGCTCATGACAGACCAGGCAATCGGTGGCGTGGATGCCGCCGTGGCCGGGAGCCGTTGTGACCAGGCGATCGTTGGCATGACACGCCGTGCAGTCGGTCCAGCCGCGCAGCGGATGGGCGATGCGTGGGACGGCGACGACGCCCACGCCGCTCTGGGTCTGGTGACACGCCGCACAATCGGCGTCAGGCGGCAGATTGACCCACGACATGACCACGCTCGGCGCGGTGGGCGTCACCGACGGCGTCGCGGTCGGTGCCACGTTGGCGGCCTGCATATCGGGCAGGACGACCACGAGTACGAACACGCCTCCCAGGCCGATCAGCCCGACCAGGACGGCGAGGCTTAGCTGGTAGCCATAGCGGCGCAGCAGGCTGCCCATCAGTCGGTCGAATCCGATGCATGAGGATCGGTCGGTCCATCGTCCGCAGCTGCATTGCGACCTCGACTGCGACCGCGTCCCCGCAAACGGATCGGGCGCACCACGGCGACGGCCCTGCGCGCCACGCGGCCCGGCAGGGCGAGCCCGGCGAGCGCCCAGGGAGGCAAGCGGATGATCGTGTGCACGTCGGACTCGGAGAGATCGAGGTAGCGCTCGGCGAGGGTGTAGGCAAACGCGACCAGCGCCACTCCTGCGATCACGATCGCGATCTCCACCAGGGATGGCGTGTACTGGGCCACTGGAGCTGAAACCACGCCTGACACGGTGGTCACGGGTGCCGCCTGACCGGCGATGACGAAGGTCAGCCGATCGACGAAGACGCCGACCAAAGCCAACACTCCGGCCGCGACGAGGCCAAGCGGTGTTCTCGTCCGAGGTATCAGGATCAATAGCAAGGGCAGCGCAAGTCCGCCGATCAGGCGCAGGCCGACGTACTCGGGCGCCAATGGTCCGGTCAGCAGCAGGTCAGTGGCCGTATGCAGGCCGACGTCGGCGGTCATCAGGCCAGCC
>DATBRX010000233.1:0-6432 GCA_036560085.1 Candidatus Limnocylindrales bacterium | reverse complement strand
CTTCAGCCCGCGCCGGGAAGTCGGCCTCGTTGACGCCATGCGCGATGCCCTGCGGGACTACGCAGCGTTCGTCAGCGCGCTCTCCGTCGAGTGGCTTCCCGCCACGGGCGGAGCGGGCCGGCTGTTTGGCTCGATAATCCGCGCCAAGAGGAGGCCCTAAATGCTCAACGACGCAATGATCGTGGCCACGATCCCAGTGACCGATCTGGACGTGTCGCTCCCCTTCTACCGCGACGCCCTGGGCCTCGCGGTGCTCGACGAGGGACCGTTCGCCTGTCGTCTTGGCGCGGGCAGCACACAGCTCTCGATCTTCAAGCGACCGCCCGTAGAGCGCGGCCACACGATGGCCCACTTCGAGGTGCGCGACATGGACGCAGCCGTCGCTGACCTCAAGTCGCGCGGCGTCGTCTTCGAGGAGTACGAGTCCGGTCCGATCGCGACGACGAACAGCATCGCCAACTACGCCCCGGGCATGCGCGGCGCCTGGTTCAAGGATCCCGACGGAAACGTCCTCGGCCTGCGCGAAGGCCCGCAGTTCGGAGATTGGTAAATGCCCGGCTTTCTCGAAGCGGTAATCGCCAGCGGCAACAGCGTGAGCGGCTGGAACGGCCTCAGCATCTTTGGCGGGGTGGGCCAGCATGGCAGCCTGCCGACGCCGTTTGACGCGCCCGCGGGCAATCGGCTGTGGGGTCCGCAGGGCAGCCATCCACTCGCCGCGATCGGGCTGCATGAGCTCGTCGCGCGGTCGAGCAACGGCATCGATGGCGAGATCACGATCAAAGACCCGGTCAAGATCGGTGAAGCGCTGGCCGGCCACATCAAGCTGACCGCGCGCAAGGACATCAAGGCGCGCGGCGCGATGTTCCACCTGATCGGCGCTCTGCTCGTTGAGCGCGAGCAGTCACGTGAGGAGCGCGACAGCAAGGGCAACGTCACCAAGAGCGAGCGCTGGACCGAGATCAACGGCAGCGTCTTCGAGGATCTCCAGCTGGCCGAGACACCGCTGCCCGCTACGCTCGACGCGGGCCAGACGTTCGAGGCGGACTTCATGTTGCCCGCCCCGCGCCTGGGGCCGGTCAGCGGCCATTTGGGAAGCGCCGCCATCGTGTGGGCGCTCGACGCCAAGTGGGACATCTCCATGGGCGGCGATGAACGCGTCAGCGCACTCGTCAACGTGAAGCAGAACCTGGATTACCTGCGCAGCGGCGCGGTGCGCCTCGATGACGGCGCCATGTTCGACGTCTACGGCAGCGGTGGCGCCACGATCTCGGTCAAGCCACTGCCGCCGCTCGAGGCCGGCGCGGAGTTCGAGGTGACCGTCAATTGGCCCGGTGCGGGCGCTGGCCGCGGCGGCCGATTGGAGCTCCAGGCCGATGTCGACGCACCGAACAAGCTGTCGGGCGTGGTGCTCTTCTCGCAGGTCGTGGATCCCAACGCCTTCAAGAGCGGCTACACGACAAAGATCACGATCCCGGCCGACGCGCCGGGCATCGTCAACGACAAGGGCGTCGCCGTCCACTACCGGATCAGGGCACTGGTCGACCGCGCGTTCAGGAGCGACCTCGCCGTGGAGCGCTTTATCGCCGTTATCTAGACGTTTCCTTGACACCACTATCGTCAAGAGGCAGCTATCGACGCGCCTCACGCGTGATTTCGGGGTGCAGGAGCGTCCTCGGGCCATGGCCGACCGAGAATCGTGCAGGGATTTCGGCGGCGCCGCGCAAAGGGACGGTCAGGGCTCGCTCCCTACGGCCATTTAGCTAGTTTCGTGACGATAGTGGTGTCACGCGCCGCATCGTTTCGCTATTTGAGCAGCATCTTGCCCATGCGGCGGGATGCGATGTACACGAAGAGCAGGCCCATCGCGAACAGGTAGACCATGTCGATGAGTTGCGCGACGCCGATCACGCCGGTCGTCATCGCGCGCACCAGGTCCACGCCGCGGTACAACGGCGAGAACTCGACGAGGGTGCGCAGCGGCTCGGGGTAGGTGCTGACCGGGAAGAACGTGCCGCTGAACAGGAAGAGTGGCAGCGTGATGACGAACAGCAGGTCGAGGTCCTGCCATGAGCGCATGAACGTCACCGCGACAAGTCCGGCCGCGGCCGTCGCAAAGCCGATCAGCATCGACGCCGGGAGCGCGAATATGCCGGTGGCGGCCGGGACGAGACCCATCGCGAACATGACCGCGAGGAAGCCCAGGCCGTAGAGCGCGCCGCGACCGAGCGCCCAGATCACCTCACCGAGCGTGATGTCGCCGACGTTGAGCGGCGTGGCGAGCATGCCGTCGTAGGCCTTCTCGTAGCGCAGCCGGAAGAACATGTTGGTCGAGTCGTAGACCGCGCCGTTCATCGCGGACGTAGCCAGCAGGGCCGGCGCAACGAAGACCGCGTATGGGATGGGCGTTCCATCGGGGCCTGCAACCGTCCCGATCAGCGACCCCAGGCCAAAGCCGATGCCCAGCAGGTAGAAGAGCGGCTCGAAGAAGCCGCTGAAGATGACCATCCAGCCACGCCGGAAGATGAACCGGTTGCGCTCCAGGATGTGGACGGAGTGGCGGCTGCCGAACGGCAGCACGCGGGTGACAGCAGACCCGGTCATCGTCGTGGCCATCTAGATCACCAGGCGCTTTCTGAAGGTGCGGAACGCGAACAGGGTCCCGATTACGAGCAGTCCCAGCACGACCGCCAGGTGGATGGCCAGCGTGACCAGGTTGAGGTCATGGCCAATGGCCAGGGCGCGCGTCAGCGCCACGCCGTGGAAGAGCGGCGTGAACCACGCCACCCACTCGATCTGGTCGGGCAGCTGCTCGATCGGGAAGAAGGTGCCGCTGAACAGGAAGAGTGGCGTGACGATGAAGCGGAAGATGATCGAGAAGGACTGCTCGGTCTTGCGCGTCGCGGTCCAGGCCGACATGCAGATCCCGAAAGCGACACCGGTCAGGATGGCGCTCGGCCAGGCAAGGATGAACGTCGGTGATGTGAAGGCGCCGAATAGGAAGGCCACGACCATGAAGATGCCGGTCACGATGCCGATGCGCACGAACAGCCAGTACAGGTGGCCCAGCACGATGTCGCGCACCGTGATGGGCGTCGAGATCATCGCGTCGAACGTCTTGAGCCACTTGAAGCCCGCGAAGAGCGGCCACGTGCCTTCGATCGTGCCGGTCTGCATCGCCTGGGCGGACAGCAGGCCCGGCGCGAGAAACACCAGGTAGGGCACGCCACCGAACGCGGTCATCGACGGCACGAGGCTGCCCAGCGCCACGCCCATGGCGGAGAGGAACAGCACCGGCGACACGAGCGTGCCGAAGAACGTGCCACGCCAGACGCGGCGGTACACGAACAGCGAGTGCTCGAGCTTGCGCAGGCCGGGGAAGTTGAAGGCTCGGCCGCGCGGTGCTGGGGCGGCGATGGCGGTCATGCGGCTGGCTCGACTACTCGATCAGCGAGCGCCCGGTGAGGCGCAGGAAGACGTCTTCCAGGCTGCTCCGGCGGACAAGGATCGTCTCTGGCACGAGGCCGCGCTCGTGTGCGGCCGTCGCGGCGGCCTCGCCGTCCGCGGCGTAGACGAGGACACGGTCGGGCAGCTTCTCGACGCGGTCGCCCAGGCCGTCGAGCTGGCCGTCGAGCGTGTCCTGAACGCCCGCGGGAAAGCGCAGCTCCAGGACCTCCTTGGTCGAGTACTGCTCGATGAGCGCGCGTGGTGAACCCTCCGCGACGATCTTCGCCTTGTCCATCACGACGAGCCGGTCGCACAGCTGCTCGGCCTCGTCCATGTAATGCGTCGTCAGGACGAGCGTCGTGCCGCGCTGCTTGAGCCGGTACAGGCGATCCCAAACGAGGTGCCGTGCCTGCGGGTCGAGACCGGTGGTCGGCTCGTCGAGCAGCAGCAGGTCCGGCTCGTTGATGAGCGAGCGGGCAATCGTCAGGCGGCGCTTCATGCCACCGCTGAGCGGCTCGACCAGGGTCTTGGCGCGGTCGCTCAGCTGGACGAAATCGAGCAGCTCCAGGGCACGAATACGCGCCTCCGCGTAGGACAGGTCGAAGTAGCGCCCGTAGATGAGCAGGTTCTCGAGCACCGTCAGCTCGGTGTCGAGGGTGTCCTCCTGGGGCACCACGCCGAGTCGGGCGCGGATGCGGGCGCCGTGCTGGTCGGGATCAGTGCCCAGAACGGACAGCTGACCGCCAGAGCGCGGCGACACCGCGCCGATCATGCGCATCGTCGATGTCTTGCCTGCGCCGTTGGGGCCCAGGAAGCCAAAAGCCTCGCCCGGCGCGACATCGAAATCGATCGCGTCGACGGCAACGAAAGTGCCGAACTTCTTGGTCAGCGCGCGCGCACTGATGAGCGGCTGGCGGGCGGCGTCGGACGTCATCGCGGACTCAGGAACGGGCACCGCGGCATGGTAGCGCGGCGGGCTGCGCGGCGGGCTGCGTGGCGGGTTGCGCGGGGGCTGGCGCGGGCATTGGTGATGGCCACTCGCCACGTTGCCCACAATCCCCCACAATTAACTAGGAATGAGGGTTTCAGCCAAATCCGATTACGCCGTTCGCGCCGCCGCGGAGCTGGCCGCAGCCGGCGTCGGCGGCCACCGCAAGCGCGAGCAGATTGCCGACGCCCAGGGCATCCCGTCCAAGTTCCTCGAGACGATCCTCCTCGACCTCAAGCACTCGGGCATCGTCAAGAGCACGCGCGGCGCCGATGGCGGCTACGCCCTCGCGCGGCCGGCGGCCGACATCAGCATCGCGGACATAATTCGCGCGGTCGACGGCCCAATGGCCACCGTGCGCGGCGAGCGCGTCGAGCAGGTCAGTTACGAAGGCGCGGCGCGTTCGCTGCGCGACGTCTGGGTCGCTGTGCGCGCCTCGCTACGCCGCGTCCTCGAGACGACCAGCCTGCAGGACCTGGTCGATGACCACCTGCCCGACCACGTGCGCGAGCTGACGGCCGATCCTGAGGCCTGGATCTCGCTCAACCGCCGCCGCCGCCCCCCGCACGACGAGTAGCAGAAACGCCGCCGGCGCAGTGCCGACGGCGTTCCGTTCGTGCGATTGGTGGCGCGGAGGCTAGACCTCCTTGAACTCGCCCTCGACGGCCTCTTCCTCGGTCGGGCCGCCTGCGGCAGCGCCGGCCGGCTCCCCTTCAGGAGCGGCACCACCGGTGCCGTTGCCGTCGCTGCTCGAGGGACCAGCGGCCTGGTAGGCAGCCGTGGAGACCTTCTGCAGTGACGCGGCGAGCTCGTTCATGCGCGAGCGGATCTGTTCCACGTCGTCGCCCTTGAGGGCCTCGCGCAGCGCCGTGACCTTGGTCTCGACGTCGGCCTTGTCCGCAGGTTGGACCTTGTCGCCCAGGTCGCGCAGTGTGCGCTCGGCCTGGAACGCGAGCTGGTCGGCGTCGTTGCGCGTGTCGACCACCTCGCGGCGCTTGCGGTCTTCCTCGGCGTGCTCCTGCGCGTCCTTGACCATCTTGTCGACGTCGTTCTTCGACAGCATCGATGACGCCGTGATGCGCACCTGCTGCTCGCGCGAGGTGGCGCGGTCCTTGGCCTTCACATCGAGGATGCCGTTGGCGTCGATGTCGAAGGTGACCTCGATCTGCGGCACGCCCCGTGGCGCCGGCGGGATGCCGTCCAGGATGAAGCGCCCGAGGGTCTTGTTGTCACTGGCCATCTCGCGCTCGCCCTGGAGGACGTGGATCTCGACCTGCGGCTGATTGTCGCTGGCGGTAGAGAAGGTCTGCGACTTGGACGTCGGGATGGTGGTGTTGCGATCGATGAGACGCGTCATCACGCCACCCAGGGTCTCGATGCCCAAGGACAGCGGCGTGACGTCCAGCAGGAGCACGTCCTTCACGTCGCCCGCCAGAACGCCGGCCTGGATCGCGGCGCCAATGGCCACAACCTCGTCCGGGTTGACGCCCTTGTGCGGCTCCTTGCCGCCGAACATCTTCTTGACCGCCTCGACGACGGCCGGCATGCGTGTCTGACCACCGACGAGGATGACCTCGTCGATATCGGTCGGCTTCAGTCCGGCGTCCTTGAGCGCGGCCTCGACCGGGCCACGCGTACGCTCGACCAGGTCCGCGACGAGATCCTCCAGCTTCGCCCGCGACAGTGACATCACGAGATGCTTGGGGTTCTTGTCCGCGTCGACCGTGATGTACGGCAGGTTGATCTCTGTCGTGGTTGTCGAAGACAGCTCGATCTTGGCTTTCTCGGCCGCTTCCTTGAGCCGCTGCAGCGACTGCTGGTCCTTGGACAGGTCGATGCCCTGGTCCTTCTTGAACTCAGTCAGCAGCCAGTCGATCACGCGCTGGTCGAAGTCGTCGCCGCCCAGGTGGGTGTCACCGTTGGTCGCCTTGACCTCGAAGACACCGTCGCCCAGCTCGAGGATCGAGATGTCGAACGTGCCGCCGCCCAGGTCGTAGACG
>DATBRX010000232.1:0-10367 GCA_036560085.1 Candidatus Limnocylindrales bacterium | reverse complement strand
TCGTCGGCCGTCTCGCCGAACTGGACCTCCAGCAGCACGTTATCGGCGCGCTCGTCGTTGCTGACGGAGTCGGGATCCTGCCACGTGCCGGCAGCGGCGAGCTCGGTCGACGCGCGCATGAAATCGAGCGCGTCAGCTTTCGCTCTTGGCAGGGCAAGAGTCAGAAGCTCCTGCTGGACGCGGTCCAGCTTCGTGCCCGTGGAAGCATCGCCAAACAGCAGCCCGAACAGCATGTCCTTCGCGCCGACCAGGAGTGCATCGCCCTGCTTCGAGCGGTGCTCACCGCGAAGCATCTGCGTGCCCTTCTCCGGCGCGTCGGCATTCAGGAAGCCGTCGGCGATCAGCCTCGCCCGGTCGCGATCCGCGTTGTCGCCGATGAACCGTTTGACAGCCGATTCGTCCAGCTTGAGCCTGACCACCCGCTGGAGCCGCTCGGCGCGCAGCAAAGCGGTTGCGGCCGCGTCGCGTTCGAGATCCTGGAGCCGGTGCCGTGACAAGGTCAGGCGCACCAGCTCATCGATCAGCCACTCGCGGTCCTGCTGCGCCAGCGCGTCGCGGATCCGCTTCTCGAACTCGGGCGAAAGGTCGCGCGCTATGCCGCGCGCGAGGTCGTCGATCGTCGCCATCTCCGGCAGAGATTAGCCTCAGACGACGACGTTTCTCAGGCGAGCTCGGTCAGCGGACCGGGTGGCTCGCCATCAGAGTCGGCCGCCGCAGGTGCGCCAACCATGCGGATCGCGCGCACGGACGGAACGAGCAACACGCCAACGGCAGTGGCGAGATTGATGACGCCCGACGCGATGAGCGCCTGCGATGTGCCGATGGCCGTGGCCAGGGGTCCGATCAAGAGGTAGCCGAGCGGGTTGAATGCCACCGAACCCAGCCAGTCGAATGAGCTGACGCGCGACAAGGCGTGCTCAGGCACGTTCTGTTGCAGCGCCGTCATCCAGAAGGTGTTCCCTGCGGCGAAGCCGAACCCGACGCCGGCGCTCAACAGCGCGAGCAGGGCAACGTTAAGTGGCACGCCGAGTCCGATCAGCAGTAGTCCGCACGGAAGACAGAAGAGCTGGCTGGCAATGAGCGGGCGGCTGACCCTGATCCTCAAAGCCACCAGGCCACCGATCACCGCTCCGACCGATTCCAGCGACAGGATCAATCCCCACGCCGTGGGACCGCCAAGGCTGTCCCGGGCGACCGCTGGCCCGAGGACGCCCAGCGCCGGAAAGAAGCTCAGCTGGAACATCCCGAACGAGAGGATCATCGCCACGAGCCACGGTCTGCTGATGAGCTCGCGCCAGCCACTGCGCAGGTCGGCCAGCACCGACGTGGAGGCAATGCGGATCACGCGCGCGATGCGCATCGTGAACATGAGGAGCGCGGAAATCAGGAAGGTCACGGCGTCGATTGCCAGCGCCAACGCCGGGCTGCCGGCGGCGACGATGAGTGCGCCCAGCGCAGGCCCGGCGATGTGCAGGACGCTGTTCGACAGCCCCAGGAGTGCGTTGGCTTCCTGGAGCTGATCGTCCCGGAGGATCTCGCGCACCAAACCGGTATACGCAGGCCGCGAGAAGGCGTTGGCGACGCCAAACACGATCTGCAGGAGGCTGACCGTCAGGACATCCGCCGTGCCGGTGAAGAAGAGGAAGGCCGTCAGGCCCTGGGTAGCGGCCTTGACGAGGTCAGTGCTCACCAGGATCGTCCGGCGCCGCAGCCGGTCGGCGAAGACACCGCCCAGCAGGACGAAGACGATCATCGGGACCTCGCGCGCGAGGAGGACGATGCCGAGCTCGGTTACTCCGCCATGGTCGAGGACCGCGAAAGCCAGGGCGATGGTGGCCATGCCGCCGCCCAGCGTCGAGATCGTCGTCGCGGTGAGAAAGCGCGCGAAATTGGCATCACGCAGGACCTGGGGGACGGTGGGTCGGCGCATCGGGCGCGCAGTCTAGTTCGGCCGCGAGGCGCCCGCGGCTTAAGCGGTTGCGCCCGCCTCCGCGCTGGTCGTCGGGGCCGTCTCCTCGGCCGATTCGTCCTCGTTCACTGTGGGCTCCAGGCCCATCGCTCGAACGCTGCGCGAGAGCAGTCCAACGACGGCCAGCCCAGCCATGCCCAGCCCGCCGCCCACCAGGACCGCGTCGAGGCTGATCTTGACCAGCGCGCCCGAGAGCGCCATCGAGATGGGTACCAGCGCGACCGAGCCGAACATCATCAGGCTCATGACGCGGCCCATCAGCTGGCGCGGAATCCGCCGCTGCAGCCATGTGATGTAAGTGATGTTGGAGTAGCCCAGGATCGTGCCCGCGATCACTGCATCGAGCAACACAATGGGCGTCGAGCTGAACAGCGCGAGCAGTGCCAGGCAGACGCCGCTGAGCGAGAAGAGGGCGAGCAGGATCGAGCCGAAATGCGCCCTCGGCAGCGGGGGCAACACGGTCGCGCCAACCATGCCAAGGAGCGAGCCGCCACCGAACGCCGACATGATCAGGCCGAATGCGGCCGCGCCTTCCGGCAGCCGGCTGTAAGCGACGATCGGCAGCCCCACGTCGATCGGGCCGACGATGAGCATGTTGGCGGCCATGCTCAGCAGCACCATCACCCGCACCGCAGGCATCTTCCAAACAAAGCCGATGCCTTCGCGGATGTCCTTGATGACCGAGCCACTCGCCTCCGCGTGGGCGCGACGGGCCGTGATCAGGAAGAGCGTGGCGAGCGACGCCACAAACGTCGCCGCGTCGAAGAGGAGGGCCAGGGCGACGCCCGTGACATCGGGTCCGGCGGACTGGCTGGCCAGCGCCGCGATCGCGACGCCCGCCACCGCCGGTCCGATCAGGGTCGTGAATTGCGCAGTGCCCTGGACTATGCCGTTCGCCCTCTGGAGCTGCGAGTCGTCCACCAGGTCGGGCACCATCGCGGTCAGCGCCGGGTAGAAGAACGCATCGGCGACACCAAACGCGAGCGCGAAGGCGTAGAGCATCCACATGGCCGCGGCGCCCTCGAGGACCACGAAGCCCAGGACGCCCACCGCCACGAGGCGCACGGCGTTCGAGCCGAGCATCACCAGGCGCGGCGAGAGCCGATCGACGTAGGCACCGCCGACGAGCATGAAGAGCGCGCGCGGCAGGGCCATCAGTGCGAGCACCATGCCCAGCGCGAACGCGTCGCCGGTCAGGATCAGCGCCAGCCACGGCAGCGCGATCATCGCGAATTGGTCGCCCAGCGTCGAAATGGCCTCGCCCAGCCAGAACAGCCGGAAGTCGCGCACCCGGAGCGGCGACTTCGAGGCGGTGACTGTGGTCATGGCGGCTTCGTCCTCGTCGTTGCTAGCGGCCGACGCGCAGCTGCGTTCGGGCGGGGGCGGGCTCGGCCGCGATGAAGCGACCGAGGTTGATAAGCGCGTGGCCGATGACCGAGCGGGTTCCGCGGACCCTGCGGGCCGCGACTGCGGTCTCGTACTGGCGGGCCCATGACGCCGTGCGGGCGGCGTCGGCCTGGATGTCGTTAGCCGCGTGGCCTATGTCGTTGAGCAGCATTTCCTGTCTCCTATTCGCTGGTGATGAGGACGCGGCTGCCGTCGTCGTCGGTGACGTCGAGGATGGTTCCCCGCGTACCCGATTCGACCGCCCCGCGAATGCGGTCCGAGTCTTGATCTGAGAGGCCAGGCAGGAACGAGCTCGCCCAGCCGGCGATGTTGATGGGCACACGCAGGTTGACTACCTGGCGGCCACCGTCGGTGACCTCGATTCGGAGGTGTGTCGTTTTGTGCGCCGGAGCGGCGGGGGGCGTGTCGTTCGGCGAAACGCCGGCCTCCCGTGCATTCAGCGCGGCGAGGATCTCGTCCGCCTCCTGGGCGCTGAGCTTGCCCTCTGCAACCAGGTTCAGAATCTTCGTGACGTCAGGCATGGGTCAAGCTCCTCCGAGGCGGCGCTGCGCCTCTTCGACATCGATCTCGCCGCGCTCCAGGGCTCGCAGGATCTCGAGTGAGTTGAGGCTGGAGACGGGAGGCATGGTGTTGTCCGGCGCGGGCGGGGCCGGCGGAGCCGGGGGCGCATACGGCGTGGGCGGTGACTGCGGCTGGTCCTTGACGGCCTTCTCCCCGCCCACGCCCATGACATGCAGGTCACCGGACAGTGAGCGGAAGCGCAGCCGAGCGGCGCCATCGCCAACGACACGCTGCTTAGGCCCGCCGCCGAGGTCGATGCCCTTGCGGACCTCAACCGTCAGACCACCGGCCGACTCGATCTGGACATCGCCGCTGACGGTCTCGATGCCGTGCATCGCGCCCGGCTCGAACGAGCCGCGAACCTCGATGTCGCCGCTGACCGTGCGCAGCTTGGCCGCGCGCAGAACGGGGCCGGTCAGCTCGAGATCGCCGGATGTCGAGTTGACCTCGGCTTCCAACGGCTCGTCGGCACTGACCTCGGCATCGCCCGACACTGTCGTGAGGTTGATCCGGCCGCCGGTGCGGACGATCGCGACGTCGCCCGAGACGGTTTGATAGGTCTGGTCGCCGACCATGCCAGTCACGTCGAGATCGGCGCTGACGGAGTTCACGTCGACGCGCGCGCCGTGCGGCAGGACGATGTCGAACTCCACCTCCACGTCGTTGCGACCACGCCAGCCCATGAGGCCCGGGCCCTTGTGGTGGTCGATCTCGATGCTCAGCATCCCCTCGCCGCGGCGCACGTTGATGGGCAGCCACTCGTTGCGTCCCCGGCCGCGCGCCTTGACGACGGCCTCGTCGCCGTCGGTGCCGCGGATCCGGATGTCGCCCGAGACGTTGCCCAGGCTGAACGCGCCCGTGGCGCCGATGTGGTGGCGAATCTCCGCCGGGTCCCGATATTGCTCGTTGTCAGTCATTGGACTTCTCCCCGGTTGCGGCATCGGCCGCCTCTTCTGGCAGCGGCTCGCCGCGCAGTGCGGCGGCAGCTTGCTCTGCAGTCAGCTCATGGCGCGCCAGTCGCTCCAAGACGGAGCGGCGCAGCTCTGGATCAATGGCGGGCTCTGCCGCCGGAGCGGCGGTCTCCGCAGGCTGGGCAGGACCGTCGCCCAGGCCCAGGGTGCGCAGCAGCGTCTCGACGCGGCCGCGAACGGTGGGATACGAGAGGCCGAGCTCGCGCTCCAGCTCGCGCAGGTTGCCGCGCGACCGGAGGAAGGACTCGAGCAACGACATCTGGTCGCGCCCCAGGCGGGCGAAACGGCCCACGTTGAACTCGCCCTCGATGGTTGTGCCACACGTGTTGCAGTGCAGCCTGGTGACCTGGAGGCGCGCCTCACAGACGGGACAGTTGGAGATGACTTCTCGTTCCATGGCGCGCAATATAGAAACGGAGTTACGCATTGTCAAGTAGGAACTCAACAAAGTGAAAGACTGGCTTGCCACACGGTGCCGATAAGGGCAACTTGTGCATGGCTGACTAGACTTGGCGCCATGGCCGGCCTCGTCGAATGCGTCCCCAACTTCAGCGAGGGCCGCCGGCCCGACGTCGTCGATGCCATTGCCGGTCGGGTCAGGGCCACCGCAGCGGTCCATCTGCTCGATCGGACGTCCGATGCGGACCACAATCGGAGCGTGCTGACCTTTGCCGGGCCGGCGGAGGCAGTCACCGGGGCGATGGAAGGCGCCGTGGAAGAAGCCATCGCGCGCATCGATATGAACGCTCACACCGGCCAGCACCCGCGCATTGGCGCGGTCGACGTCGTCCCCTTCGTGCCGCTCGCCGGCACGACCATGGACGAGGCAATCGAATTGGCGCGCGGCTTCGGTGAGCGCATTGCCCAGCGCTTTGACCTGCCGGTCTTCCTGTACGCCAAGGCTGCGCAGCGCTCCGACCGCGAGGTGCTGGCCGACATCCGCCGGCCGCAGTACGAGGGCCTGCGCGATTTGATCGGCGAGCCCGGTAACGCGCCCGACTTCGGACCGGCGCGGATGCACCCCACCGCAGGCGCTGTCGCGGTTGGGGCGCGGCCGTTCCTGATTGCCTACAACATCAACCTCGAGACACGCGACCTGGACCTGGCTAAGGACATCGCCCGCCGCGTCCGCGAGCGATCCGGCGGACTGCCGCGTGTCCAGGCGCTGGGCCTGGACCTGGCCGAGCTGGGCTGCGTCCAGGTGTCCATGAACCTGCTCGACTTCTCGGTCACACCCATGTGGCGTGTCTGGGAAACCGTGACGGCGATGGCGGCCGACGAAGGGGTGGCGGCGCGCGAGTCGGAGCTGATCGGGCTCGTCCCACTCGCGGCGCTGGTAGATGTGGCGGCCCACGCTGACGTGGCGGCCGACCTGCCAGTCGAGTTGCGGATCACGCGGGCGGCGGCGTGGCTGAAGGCGCGCGATTTCGAGCCGACCATGGCGCTCGAATTACGGCTCGCGGCCGCTCAAGCCGACGGTGCACAGTGACCGGAGACCGACCCGGCCTGCTCGTCTTCAACGCCACGGAGGTGGCCACGCTTGCAGGCGGGCTGCGCCGCGGCGCCGCCCAGTCGGAGGTCGGCTTGCTCATGGCGGAGGGGAGTGAGCCCACTGGGGCGCCGGCCGTGGCGGCGTACCAGGGACGTATCGTCGCCAGCGGGCGGCTGCCCGAGGTCGAGGCGCGCCTCATCGAGCTTGGCGTGGCCGAGGGCGCCATCCACCGCATCGACGCGCAACGGGGAACGGTCACGCCCGGGCTGATCGACCCGCACACGCACCTGCTGTTCGCCGGCACGCGGCACGCGGAGGTGGAGCTGCGCCAGCGCGGCCACTCTTACCTGGAGATCCTGGCCGCGGGCGGCGGCATCCTCCAGACAGTGCGCTTGACGCGTGCCGCGTCCGACGACGAGCTGCTCGACCACGGCCGGCGCTGGCTGGCCGAGATGCTCAGCCACGGCGTGACGACAGCCGAGGTGAAGAGCGGCTATGGGCTGGATACGGCGTCGGAGCTGCGCCTGCTGGCGCTCTACGGCCGGCTCGCCACAGACGGGCCGGTCGAGCTCGTGCCCACCTTTCTTGGCGCCCACGCCGTCGCGCCGGAGTTTCGCGACCGGCCTGACGCAGCGCGTGCTTACATCGACAGCGTCATCAACGAGCAGCTGCCCGCTGTCGCGGAGCAGGGCATTGCGCTCTCGTGCGACGTGTTCTGCGAACCGAGCGTTTTTTCGGTCGACGACTCACGCCGGCTGCTGACGCGCGCCCGCGAACTGGGTCTGCAGGTTCGGCTGCATGCCGACCAGATCGCCACCGGCGGTGGGTCGGAGCTGGCGGCGGAGGTGGGTGCGCTCTCGGCTGACCATCTGGGCGCCGTGTCGGATGCCGGGATCGCTGCCCTCGCGAAGGCCGCGGACGATGGCCACCCGGTCGTCGCGACGCTTCTTCCGGTGAGTGCCTTCTATCTCGACGAGGCGCATCACGCGCCCGCGCGGCGCCTGATCGAGGCCGGCGTCCCGATCGCCCTGGGAACGGACTTCAATCCGGGCACTTCACCCGCGCCGAACGCGCAGCTGGCGATGTCTTTCGCGATTCACGGCCTGCGCATGACCGCACCGGAGGCTCTCGTGGCGCTGACCATCAATGCGGCCGCCGCGCTGGGCATCGCCGACAGCCACGGCTCACTCGAGCCGGGCAAGCACGCCGATCTCGTCGTCTGGCAA
This sequence comes from Candidatus Limnocylindrales bacterium, assembly GCA_036560085.1. Lineage (GTDB taxonomy): Bacteria > Chloroflexota > Limnocylindria > Limnocylindrales > CSP1-4 > JALYGJ01. The sequence continues at coordinate 2,741 of DATBRX010000232.1, read as the reverse complement.
CCCGATTCGCACGCGCTGCTGCCCTACTGGCTGGGCGCGAACCTCGTACGTGCGGTCATCAAGCGCGGCCGCGTGGCCTACGCCAGCTAGGAGCGGGCGCGCGGCTCGAGCTGGACCACGGTCGTTTCGGCGGGGAGCGACGACGCCGTCACGGTGATCTTGGGCGCCGGCTCGCTGCCCTGGACGCTCATCTCGTGCAGGAACTTCGACAGCTCGCCGTCCGGCTTGTCGGCGCCATCGAGCGGCATGGGCACGATCATCTTGGCGTCCAGCTGCGCGACGAGCTCCGCGGCACGCGCCGCCGTCAGCGCGCCGCCAACGGCGACGCAGGCGACATCGACCGTGCCGATCTCGCCCACCTGGGCTTCGGTCAGCAAATGGCCCACGTCTCCCAGATGCACGACGTGTACGCCATCGAGCTCGAAAACGAAGCACATGTTGGCGCCACGCTGGGCACCTGATTCCTCGTCGCGATAGGTGCGCACACCGGTGATCAGGACCTGGTGAACCTCGAACTCGCCCGGCGAATCGAGCAGGAACGCCGGCTCGAGGCTGGTCGGGACAGCCAGATCGGCGCGCTTGACCTTGCTCTTTGCCTTCGCTGCGGCAGCCGCCTCCGACATCGTCTGGAGCCCAAGGCTCGACTGCCCGTCAGGGTGGCTGTAGGTCGCGATGTCGGCTGTCAGGCCCCGGCCGGTCGGGCCGACGATGCGCGGGAAGGCGTCAGTGACAACGATGCCCTCCTTGCCGCGCAGCCGGAGGCAGGTCTCACCGTACGAAACGATCTCCATCTGCCCCATTGTCGGGCAAAGAGAGCGAACGCAAAAAGAAACGAGGGGCGCCTGCCCAATTGGCGCCCCTCGTTCCGAGGGAGGGAGAGGGAACGGGAAGCGGTGCTTCACGGTTCCGCTGGTTCGCAGACTATTCAGGCCGGGTTGAGCCACCAGACCCGAGACGGTGAAGAAACCGACACCGAATGTGGAAATGCGATGGCGGCCCGCGCTGTCAGAATCGGCTCCGTGAAGCAGCCCTGGGTCTCATTCGCGCTGGGTCTGGCACTGGTCGCCGGCTGCGTCGACGTCGCGCCGACGCCCAGCCCGACGCCAACCGGCGCGCCAACGTCAGCCCCATCAGCGCAGCCCACCCCGGAGCTCGGCAGCCAGGTTGACACGGTCGTCGCGACCGTGCCTGCCGTGCGTGAGCTCGACCCGACACGCGACGTGCCATATGAGTTCATCACCCGCGAGCAGTTCCGGGAGGAGCTGATTGCGCTCACGGAGGCGGAGATACCGGTGGACGTACGCCGGGCGGAGGAGCGGCTCTACAAGCGCCTTGGCCTGCTGGCGGAGGACGCCGATCTGGACGCGCTCGTCCAGGAGCTGTACGGCGCGCAGGTACTGGCCTACTACCAGCCGGAGAACGGGCACTTCTATGTGATCGGCGGCGACCGGCCGTTCGGCGCGACCGACAAGCTCGTCGTGGCTCATGAATACACCCACGCCCTGCAGGACCAGCACTTCGACCTGAAAGACACCGTCAGCGATTACACGCAGGGTGACGCCCAGCTTGCCGAGCTGGCGGTCATCGAAGGCGACGCGACGCTGACCTCGCAGCTCTGGACGACCGACAACCTCGACTTCGGCGACCTCCTGCAGCTGCTCATCGATGGCTTCAGCCAGCTAGACGCGGCGTCGCTCGACGGCGTCCCGCTGGTCTTGCGCCGCCAGCTCGAGTTCCCGTACACGGAAGGCTTCGTCTTCGCGACGACGCTGCACGACGAGGGCGGCTTCGCGGCGGTGAACGACGCACTCACGACGCCGCCCGCCTCGACCGAGCAGATCCTTCATCCGGAGAAGTACTACGCGGGCGAGCTGCCGGCCGGCGTCGCCGCGCCTGATCTGCTCGATCAGCTGGGTCCCGAGTGGCACGTCGCCTACGAGCAGACTCTGGGTGAGCTCGGGATCCAGATCATTGCCGCGGGCGGCGAGGTGCCGGAGGGCGCGTTGCCCGGTCTACCCGTTGACTGGCCGCATGCCGACGCGGCGGCCGGTTGGGATGGCGATCGCCTGGTGATGTACGAGAGCTCCGACGGGCACTGGCGCATCGAGTGGACCAGCGCCTGGGACAGCGCCGCGGACGCAATGGAGTTCAAGTCGCGCATCGATGAGCTCTCCGGCACGTTCACCGGCGTGACGGTGACCGGCATCAACTTCACGCGCGTCGACGTAAGCATCGCCGACGAATAGCCGCGGCCTCCTGCGGAGCCCTACATCGAGTCGGGCGCGGAGATCCCCAATAGCCCGAGTGCGGCGGCCAATGTGACGCGCGTCGCATCGACCAGCGCGAGGCGATAGCTGGACGTCAGCGGGTCGGACGCGTCGACAACGCGCCGGTCGCGGTAGAACGCGTGGAAGGTCGTAGCGAGCTCGGTCGCGTACGCGGTGATCGACTGCGTTTCGCGCTCCTCGGCCGCGTCGCTGACGATATCGGGCAGGCGCAACAGATCCTTGGCCAGCCCGAGCGCTACTGGGTCGTCGGCCAGGCCACCAGCGAGTGAATCGGCGGTCTTCAGGCCCTCGTCTGTGGCCTTGCGCAGGATCGAGCTGATGCGCGCGTGCGCGTACTGCACGTAGTAGACCGGGTTCTCGCTCGACTCCTTCTTGGCGAGCTCGATGTCGAAGTCGATGCCGGTGCTGGGCGCGCGCGAGGCGAAGAACCAGCGCGCGGCGTCAACGCCCACC
>DATBRX010000231.1:0-6779 GCA_036560085.1 Candidatus Limnocylindrales bacterium | reverse complement strand
CGCAGCAGGTGCTCGGACACGCCGATCTTGCCCACGTCGTGCAGCAGCGCGCCGTAGGCGACCGCCTCGAGCTCCTCGCCTCTCAGCCCCACGTTGGCGCCGACTCGCGCCGCGTGATGGGCCAGCCAGCGGCAGTGATGCACGAGGTTGAGATCCTTGGCCTCCACCGCGTTCGCCAGCGCGGCGACGATCTGAGTTGCGCGCTCCAGGCTTGTGATGGCACGGCGCAGGCGCATGGCGCTTCGTATGCGCGCGAGCAGCTCGTACTGCTGGACGGGCTTGGCCAGGAAGTCGTCCGCGCCCGCATCGAGCGCGGCCACCATGTCACCGGGCGCGGTGTGGGCAGTGATGACCATGACCGGCAATGTTGCGGTCATCGGGTCGGCGCGGAGCTGGCGGCAGATCTCGTAGCCGTCCATGCGCGGCAGGTTGAGATCGAGCAGCACCAGCTGCGGCGAATGCTCGACGATGGCGCGCAGCCCGGTCTCACCGTCTGCGAGGCCGATGACGCGATAGCCCTCGCGCTCGAGAACGCGTGCCAGCAGCGTGCGCTGAGTCTCCTCGTCCTCGATGATCAGCACCAAGGGCGCCTCTTCGACGCTGCGCGGCGAGACCTTGACCGTCGTGTGGGCGAGGTCGCCCTGTAGGTCGCCGCCGTTGTGCGCGAGTCCGCCCGTGTCGCCCGCGAGGTCCACTCACCACTCCCCTGCTGCGTGCACGCCGATCAGAGCGGCGCGGAGACGCGGCAGCTCCTGCGGGCACGCACGGGAGCCGTCTTAGGGCGAGTATGGCACGCCCGCAAGCAACGAATGCGGCCCGGCGGCACGCCGGGAAGCAGTCGCTTTGCGCGCAGCAGCGGCCAGAGGCCGGCTGCGGAGGAAACCTATTCGAGCGGCGATTCAGGGGAATTGCGCGACCGCGTCCAGCAAGACCTCCACGAAGCGCGGCTGGTCGATGCGGATGCCCACCTGCGCGTTGGGCGCGCGGCGGCTGACCCCATGCAGGTCAACGACTGTCCGGCCGCGCGTCAGCTCGCTCACGGTCTCCACGTCGACCCGGTAAGCGCGCCGCTCAACCATGTCGGGCAGCGCGACGTTGGCGACCGCGACGGCATCGTGGATGGGCGCGCCCTGCCAGCCATAACGCTCGATGTGGAACAGCGCAAAGAACCGCAGTAGATCCGCGAATACGATCCCGGTCCGATTGCCGAACGCTTCCATCCTGTCCGCGTCGGTGAGGCTGACGAGCGCCTGGTGGGTGACGTCGAGCGGGATCATCGTCACCGGCAGGCCGCTTTCGAACACGGCGCGCGCCGCTTCCGGATCGACCCAGATGTTGAACTCCGCGGAAGCGCTCACGTTGCCCTCCGTGATCGAGCCGCCCATCAGGCAGATCGACTCCAGTCGCCGAAACTCGTCAGGGAAGCGCGCCTGGAACTGGGCAACATTGGTCAGCGGTCCGGTCGGCACGAGGGTGATCGGGACTTGGCTCTGGCGCACGAGCTGGGCCATGAACGCGGCCGCATCGTCGCTGGCAACATCGACCGCGGGCGCGGGCAGATCTGCACCAGCCAGGCCGCTCCCGCCATGGACGTTGGGCGCCGTGATCAGCTCACGCTGCAGTGGCGCGGCCGCGCCAGAAGCGACCGGGACGTCCGTCCGCCCAACCAGCGTCAGGACCGACAGCGCGTTACGCGTCGTGTTATCGAGGGTTGAGTTGCCGGCGACCGTCGTGATTGCCGCTAGGTCGATCTCCGGACGCGCCAGCGCAAGCAGCATTGCCAGCGCATCGTCGTGTCCCGGATCGCAGTCGAGGATGACCGGTCGACCGTGACCGACGGGCGCGTTCAATCCTTCTTGTACGGCACGCCGTCGGCGGCTGGAGCGCGGACGCGTCCGACCAGGCCGGCAACCACGATGATGGTGACGAGGTACGGCAGCATCAGCAGGAACTCCGATGGCACCGGGATCTTGAAGATCGCGGCGCGTGCCTGGATCGCGTCAGCAAATCCAAATACCAGGCCCGACCCTGCGGCGCCCACCGGGTTCCAACCGCCGAAGATCATTGCCGCGAGGCCGATGAAGCCGCGACCGCCGGTCATCTCACGTTCGAAGGTGCCGGTGGAGCCGATCGTGAAATAGGCGCCGCCGATGCCCGCCACCATGCCGCCCAGGATGACGTTGCGGTAGCGCACGAAGTTCACGTTGATGCCCACGGTGTCAGCAGCCCGCGGATGCTCGCCGACTGCCCGCACGCGCAAGCCCCACCTGGTCTTGAACAACCCGAACCAGATGACGCCCACCAGGATGAACGCCGTGTAGACGAACAGATTGTGCTGGAAGAAGATCGGGCCGATGATCGGAATGTCTGATAGGAGCGGAATCGGCAGCCGGTCGATGCGCGGCGGCTGGTTGAGCGTCGCGTTGGGGACGAGCACGGCTTGGTGAAGGTAGCTCGTCAGCCCGGTCGCGAGGATGTTGATCACGAAGCCCGCGACGATCTGGTCGACCTGGTAGCGGATTGCCAGTACCCCGAGCAATAGCGCCATTAGGGCGCCGGTGATCATGGCCGCCAGAATCCCGCTCCAGTAATCGCCTGTGACGCTGGCCGTCACCGCGGCGGCGAATGCCGACGAGAGCAACATCCCCTCGATGGCGATATTGATCACCCCTGAGCGCTCACACAGGATGCCCGACAGAGCACCAAAGATGATGGGCACGGAGCGCGCCACGGTCGTCTGCAACAGCCCCGTCAGGTTCATCGAGCCCTCGGCCGCGACCCAGGTCAGGAAGCTGAACACGAACGCGAAGGCGACGAGCGCCAGCGCGACGATCCACCAGGATCCGAAGCCGCGTACGAGTTGCGCCGCACCGGCAAACGCGGCAAGTCCCGCGAGGAAGTACAGCGTGAGCGTCGAAGGCAGGATCAAGGGTGGAACGGCGATGTCGCCCGGGCCCAGCGCCAGCACAAACTTCGACTGGACGTCCGGGCCAATCGGCAACGCGAAGGCGAAAACGATGACCGCGGCTGCGCCAAGGTAGATGAAGCCCAGAATGCGTTGACGCCGCAGCGCAGCGCGTTCGCTCAGGCTCATAACCCGGCCGCTGGCAGCGGCGACGCTGGCGGCGGTCATGCGCCCCACCCTTTCGCGAAGGTTTCAGTGCCGGTCGTACGCTCGGCACGGATGCGATAGATGGCTCGCACGAGCGCGGGTGCGGCGACGAACATGATGATCAGCGCCTGGATCACCGTGACGAGATAGCTCGGCGTGCCGGTGGCCACCTGCATGGGTGTAGATCCGGCACGTAACGCGCCCATCAGGAATGCCGCGGCCACGACGCCGGCCGGTCTGGAGCGACCCAGCAGGGCGATGGCAATACCGTCGAAACCGGCGCCGCCGCCGAGTGCGGGAATCAGGTTGTGGACGGTACCCAGGACGATCACGCCGCCACCCAACCCCGACAGGGCGCCCGCGATCATCATCGAGGCGACGATCGTCCCGCCGATCCCCATTCCGGCGTAGCGCGCCGCGATGGGGTTGAGCCCCACCGCCCGGAACTCAAAGCCCTTCGTGGAACGGAAGAGCAACCAAGATACAAAGATGGCCGCGATCAAGGCCAGGACGATGCCCCAATGTGCCCGTAGACCCTCGACAAGAAGGGGAAGCTCAGCCGACGGCTCGATCACCTTGGAGATCGGATCGGACCGGCCCGGACGCTGGAATAGTGGCGATCGGAGCGAGAAGAACACCAATTGCACGGCCACGAAATTGAGCATGATCGTGGTGATGACCTCGTGCGCGCCGGTGCGCGCCTTCAGCACTGCCGGTATCAAGCCCCACAGGGCGCCGCCAGCCAAGGCGGCAAGCAGCGCCAACGGCAGGTGGATGAACCAAGGCAGGCCCTGGAAGCTGAAGCCCACGAACACCGCGGCGAGCGCGCCCATCTGAAGCTGGCCCTCGCCGCCGATATTGAAGAGGCCCGCTCGGAACGCCAGCGCCACAGATAGTCCCGTGAGCACAAGCGGTGTCATTGACAGTACCGATTCGGACAACGGATGGAACGCGTCGATCAATGCGGTCGGATTGAGGCCGGCGAGCGCCGAGGCGATTTGGGCCGGGTCGCCCAGCGAGCCGCGGATCAGCGCCGCGTAGGACTCGACCACGATCGACCAGGCAGCGCTCAGGCCAGCGGCAGGGTCTCTCTCCAGCAGGCCGACGACATCGCGGTTGCCGGCGATGATGACCACGGCTCCTACAACAGCGGCGCTGAACAGCGCGAGTGCCGGCAAGACCAGCGGCTGGAGCCAGCCGGCGACCCTCGACCACGCATTCCGACGGGGCTGACCCACGGCGCCGGCCGGGGCGTCCGCGTCGGGCGCCGGTTCCGGCACGATCAGTTCGTCGCTCATTGGGCCTTGCCCGCCATGGCCAGAACCTCTTCTGGCGAATGTCCCTCGGGGTTGGCACCGCCCATCAGCAGCCCGAGCTTCTCGAACGTGGCCTCCTCCGGACTGAGCATGCTGACGATCTTGCCCTGGTACATAACCGCGATTCGATCGCCGAGCGCCGTGACCTCATCCAACTCGGTCGAAACCAGAAGCACGGCGGCTCCTTCGTCTCGCTTCTGCACCAGCCGCCGGTGGATGTATTCGATCGAACCGACATCCAGGCCGCGCGTCGGCTGGACCGCGACCAACAGCTTCAGGGGTCGCGAGAATTCGCGCGCCACGATGACCTTCTGTTGGTTGCCGCCGGACAGATTGGTAACCGGGTTGAACACAGACGGGGTTCGGATGTCGAATTCCTTGATGCGTTCTTCGGCGACGCTCGCCATCTTGTCCCGATCCAGCGCCAGGCCATGGCCGTACGGCGGTGCCCAATAGCTGTTCAGAACGAGGTTCTCGGCGACGTTGAAGGCGGGCACGAGCCCTTCCTCCATGCGGTCCTCCGGGACGTGACCCACTCCCTCGCGATAAACGGATCGCGGGTTGAGTCGCACGGGCTGACCGCCGATCTTTATCTCGCCCAGCTCGGGCGAGCGCAATCCGGTGATCGATTCCGCGAGCTCCGTCTGGCCGTTTCCCTGGACGCCCGCGACGGCCACGATCTCGCCCGCGTGAACCGTGAGGTCGACGTCGTTGACGGCGAGGTGGCCCCGATCGTCGCGCACGTGCAGGCCATGAACCTCCAGCACGGGCTCGCCCGGCTTGGCCGATGCCTTGTCCACAATCAGGTCGACTTCGCGCCCGACCATCATCGTCGCCAACTGCTCGGCGCTGGTCTCGGCTGGGGTCGTCGTGCCAACGACTCGGCCGCGGCGCAGGACGGCGATGCGGTCAGCCACCTCGAGCACTTCATGCAGCTTGTGGGTGATGAAGATGATTGAGGTCCCACCGGCGACGAGCGAGCGCATGATCGTGAACAGCTCCTCGCCCTCCTGCGGGGTCAACACGGCGGTCGGCTCATCGAGCACGAGCACATGCGATTGGCGGTACAGGGTCTTAATGATCTCGACCCGCTGGCGCACGCCCACTGCGAGATCTTCGACTCGCGCGTCCGGATCGACGCGCAGGTTGTGGCGCTCAGAGATCTCGCGAATGCGCTGGCGCACTGCGGCGAGATCGAGCATGCCGAGGACGGTCTTGGTCGACTCAACGCCGAGCATGACGTTCTCGGCGACGGTGAACACCGGCACGAGCATAAAGTGCTGGTGGACCATGCCGATGCCCGCGGCGATCGCGTCACCCGGTCCGCTGAAGCGAACCGGCTTGTCGTCTATGAGGATCGCGCCGGCGTCCGGCTGGTACAGCCCGTAGAGAATGTTCATGAGGGTCGTCTTGCCGGCACCGTTTTCGCCCAGCAAGCCCAGAATCTCGCCGTCGCCCACCCTCAGGCTTATGTCGTCGTTGGCGAGCACCCCCGGAAAGCGCTTGGTTATGCCGCGAAGTTCGAGCTTCACGCCTCTCCCGACCCTCTAGCCCAATCCCCCCTCAGATAGACGACAGGCGGCGTCCGAAGACGCCGCCTGTTGCAACTGGTGCTAGTCGATGTCTACTGCGCCGGAGCGAAGTAGTCGCTGACCTTCACCGAGCCATCGATGATGGCCGCTTTCAGCGCGTCCAGCTCGGTCTTGGTGGAGTCCGAGATGGCGCTATCGAAGTTGTGGAACGGCGCCAGGTCGATGCCGCCATTGGCCAGGTTGTTAAGGTAGATCTCCCCGACGGGCTCACCGTTCACGCCGCGTTGGATGGCGGCAAAAACAGACGCCTGAAGCCTCTTCAGGACGCTCGTCAGGAGCAGGTCGATGTCCTCGGGATGGGTGTCGGCCCAGTCGACATCCACACCCAGGGCTGCAGCGGAGTCCTCCTTGTCCTGCTCGCGGATCGCCTCGAAGGCGCCCTGACCGATGTTGCCACCGACGCCCATGATCACATCGGCATCTTCCTGGAGGAAGCCGAGGCTGATCCCCTTCGCGTCATCGATGCTGCTGAAGTTGCCGGTGAACGACCCTGTCTTGGCAACGGGATCCCAGCCAAGAACCGTGACCGTGTCGCTCTTCTGCGCGTTCCAGTAGTTCGCGCCGGCCACGAAACCATCCATGAAGTCGGTCACTGGCCCAATCTGTTGGCCACCAAACGTGCTCAGGATCTTGGTCGTCGACCACGAAGCAGACGCGTAGCCAGCAAGCATGGCGCCTTCGTTCGTGGCATAGATGAGGCCTTCGAGGTTGGGCAGGTTGGGCTGCGCCTCTGTGCCGTAGGCATAGTCGACGATGGCG
>DATBRX010000230.1:0-2446 GCA_036560085.1 Candidatus Limnocylindrales bacterium | reverse complement strand
GATGCCAACGATCGTCACCGTCTGGAGCGCGGCGATGAGCAGCCGCATGACAACGTTCGAGCCCACGAAGGTGACGCGCGACAGGGGAGTGGCCGCGAGCCGCTTGAGGATCTGCTTCTCGCGCTGGCTGACGAGCGGGATCGACGCGAACACGCCGAGCTGCATCAGCGCCATGGCGAGGATGCTCGGCACGAAGTAGGCGGCATTCGAGATGTTCTGCGTCTGCATCGTCTGCGGCTGGACGGTGAGCAGCGTTGGCGCGTTGGACAGCCGCAGGTTCATCGACGCGACGACCTGGCCGACGACCTGCTGCAGCGCGGTCGTGGCCGTCTGGCGCGATGGATCGGTGATGAGCGTCAGGTTCACCGCCTGGCCGCTGGCCAAAGAAGCGGCCGCGCCCTGGGGGATGATCAGGACCCCGGCGAACTCGCCCGACTGCATGTGCGCCAGCGCCTCTTCACGGTCGACCTGTTCGGCCTCGAGGATGGACACGTCGTCGAACCCGGCGATCAGCTGCGCCGACACTTCCGAGTGGTCCTCGTCGACCAAGGCGAGCGGGAAGTTCTGCGTGCCACCGGAGAAGATCGAGCCGAAGAGGACGATGAAGATCACCGGGAACGCGAGCGTCCAGAAGAGCGCCGCGCGATTGCGGTAGAAGCTCTTGATGTTGGCGATCGTCAGGGGCAGGAAGCCGCGCATCATTCTTGTCTCGCCTAGTCGCGCAGTGCCCGGCCGGTCAGCTCGAGGAACACGTCCTCGAGGGTGGGTCGGCGAACGACGACGTCGAGATCGTCGGCGCCTGCCGCCTCGGCGAGCTCGAGCAGCGCGGCGATCGTGCGCGGCACGTTCGACGTGTACAGCACGACCTCGTCCTCCTCGTGGTTGACATGTGAGACGTCGCGCAGGCTGGCCAGCTGCGAATCGGAGATCTCCGCCCGTGATCGGAAGCGCAGGGTGCGCTCGCTGAAGTGGCGACTGATCAGCTCATCGACCGCGCCGATCTCGAGGATCTTGCCGTGGTCGATGATCGCGACGCGGTCGCACAGCTGCTCCGCCTCTTCCATGTAGTGCGTCGTCAACAGCACTGTGCGGCCCTCGCCGCGCAGCCGCTCGATGTGCTCCCAGAGAGAGCGCCGGCCCTGCGGATCGAGCCCGGTCGTAGGCTCGTCGAGGAAGATCAGCTCCGGGTCGTTCACGAGCGCCAGCGCGATTGACAGCCGCTGGCGCTGGCCGCCGCTCAGCTCCTTGGTCAGCGCGCCCTTGCGCTCGTCGAGCCCGAGCTGGGTGATCAAGCGCTCCGCGGGCAGCCGCTTGGCATAGAACGTAGCGAACAGCTCGACCAGCTCGCTGACCTTCAGGTCCGGGTAGAGCGACGCGGCCTGGAGTTGCACGCCGATGCGCTCCTTGAGCTCGTCGGCCTGGCGCTTGGGATCGAAGCCCAGCACGGAGATCGACCCTGAATCGGCCCGATTCAGGCCTTCGAGGATCTCGATCGTGGTCGTCTTGCCGGCGCCGTTGGGGCCGAGCAGGCCGAACACCTCGCCCTTGTGCACCTCGAAGCTGACGCCATCGACGGCCCTGACCTCGCCGTAGTGGCGGCGCAAGTCGGTGACGGAGATGACGTCGCTGGTCGCGGTCATGCTGCCCAGTGTCCTCTAACGGATCACGCTATGAGCGCGCGCACGGCGACGACAACGGCCGCGCCCAGGACGACCAGCCCGACCAGCGGCGAGACGGAGCCGCTCTGGCGGTGCTGCGCCTCAGGCAAGAGGTGGCTCGCGCCAATCGCGATGAAGGCCCCGCCGAACGCGCCCAGCAGGAGGCCCAGCTGCACGGGGTCGAGCGGGATTACCTGGCTGATCGCCACGCCCACGATCGTTGCCACCGCATCGAGGGCCAGGAGCACGACGGCGCCCCTGCGGCCGCGCCCGCCCGCGAAGGCGACGGTCACGATGTTCAGCCCGTCGGCGAAGTCATGGACTAGCACGGCGAGCGTCACCAGCAGGCCCACCTGCCCACCGGCCTCATAGCCCAGGCCGATGGCCACGCCGTCCAACGTGGAATGGAGGATCAATCCGGCCGGCGCCAGCCAGCCCAAGGTTGACTGTGCCGCGCTCACCGGCCCGGTGTGCTCGTGCGGCTCGTGCGGGTCCTGGTCGGGGTCGTGGCTGTGCTCGTAGCTCGCCTGGTGGATGAACGCCTCGACCGCGGCGTAGACGAGGAAGCCCACGATCGCGGCAATGCCCGTTGCTGCGGCGGGGTCCGCGCCGCCGATCAGGCTGATCGACTCGGGGATGAGATCGACCAACGCCGTCGCTACGAGGATGCCAGCCGCAAACGCCATCGCGACGTGCAGCCGGTGGCGCAACCGGAACACGGCCCAGCCGCCAAGGAGCGTCGACATGAAGGGCAGGACCGCGGCGAGATAGATCACGACTCTCTCGAT
>DATBRX010000229.1:0-3372 GCA_036560085.1 Candidatus Limnocylindrales bacterium | reverse complement strand
GGTGACGAAATCGGAGAAGCTGGCGGCGACGCCGCTGCCGAGCAGGCCGACGATGAGACCGAATGCCGCCAGTGCTCCGGCGGTCTTTCGTAGAGTCACGATTGAGTTCCTACCTTTCGGGTAAGCGATGTGTCTGGCGGGACATCCGCCGGGTCAGGCCTTGGGCTGAGACTGAAACCGCAAAAACCTCGACTTCACCCCCTTCCAGAGCGCGATCACAAACGCCAGGCCGGCGAGCAGGCCGGCGAGCAATAGGGCTGGACGTTGTAGTTCGGTCAACCAGCCCGCATAGGGCAGGACGGCGACCAGTCGGTCGGTGGTTGGGCCGGCGAGCGTTGCCCGCCAGGGGTCGTCTGTCGAGTTCGCGTCACCCCGTGTCGTCACGACCCCGTCCTGCATCGAAGTGATGCGGTGGATCACGGAGCGGCCGCCGCCCGGCGGCACGAACGTGATTACGTCGCCAACGCGGATCGAACTGATCGGAACGGTTTGGGTTATGACAAGATCACCAGCTGAGAACGCCGGCTGCATGGAGTTGCTGAGTACGGGCGCCAAGTGCAGGTCGGCCACTCGAATAGCGATGCCGCCCGCCAGGACAGTGAGGCCGACCGCGAGTAGCAGGCCGGTGAGTAGACGCGAGCGAAGACTTGAACGCTTGGCGTTCAGGTCAAATGCGGAGGGCTCGCCCGCTGCAACGACCTGGGCGTCGCCGCCCTCATTCCTGAAGCGGGCCTGGCGTGACGGTCCAGCAAGCATGCTTACGCCCAGGAGCGCCAGCTTGGCCAATGCTTGAGGACGTGCAGTCTGTTGATTACGGACTCCCAGCGGACGTTTCATCTGTCAACGCGCTCTGGGCGCGGGGACGTTGAACAGGCGACGTGTTGTTGGTCACCCTCCCGCGGCCGACGGCGTCTAGGTCGTTCGGTCGGTCCGATCGCGGCTGATGGGGTCGCGGTCAACTATCTGTATTGCGACCCGCTGGCAGTCGCTTAGCGCGCTCTCGCCCCGGAGGCCCGGGACCAGAGCCATGGCGAGAAAACTCACCCAGACAGTCATAGTCCTTTAGTACTGGTTACCCGATAGGCACAAAGTCGCGGCCTGATATGCCGTTCGGCCCCTAACTGGCGCTTTTGGGCACCGGCCACCACGTCGATAGACTCGTCAGATGAAGCGACGTGATGCGGGCGAGGTCGAGCGGCGCACATCTGTCCTCAAGGACTTGCTGCGCGCGCGGATCCTGGTCCTCGACGGGGCCATGGGCACGCTCATTCAGTCGCACGGCCTGGACGAGGCTGGCTTCCGCGGCGACCGGTTCGCGAACCATCCGCGCGACCTGCGCGGCGCGAACGAGGTCCTGAACCTTGTCCGACCGGACATCGTGCGCGCGATCCACGCGGCCTACCTGGACGCCGGGGCCGACGTCGTCAGCACGAACACCTTCAACGCGACGCGCATTTCGATGGCCGAGTACGGCCTCGAGTCGTTAGTCGAGGAGATCAACCGCGCCGCGGCGGCGATTGCGCGGGAAGCCGCGGACGAGGCGACCACGCGGGATCCCGGCAAGCCGCGCTTCGTCGCCGGCTCCCTTGGCCCGACCAATAGGACCGCCTCGATCTCGCCGGACGTCAACGATCCCGGCGCACGCAACGTGACCTGGGATGAGCTTGTCGCCGCGTACATGGAGGCGGGCCGCGGCCTCGTCGCGGGCGGTGCCGACATCCTGCTCATCGAGACGATCTTCGACACGCTCAACGGCAAGGCGGCGATCTTCGCCGTTGAGGCGCTGTTCGATGAGCTCGGCTTCCGCCTGCCGGTCATCGTGAGCGGAACCATCACCGATCAGTCGGGTCGGATGCTCACCGGCCAGACCGTGGGCGCCTTCTGGAATAGCGTCCGCCACGCGCGGCCGCTCGCGGTGGGCCTGAACTGCGCCCTGGGCGCGCGGATGCTGCGGCCGTACGTCGCGGAGCTCGCGCGCATCGCCGACGTGCCGGTGGTCACTTATCCCAACGCCGGCCTGCCCGACGGCTTCGGCGGCTACCACGACAACCTGCCGGAGACGGCGTCGGTGCTGGGCCAGCTCGCCCAGGAAGGCGGCCTGAACCTCGTCGGCTCGTGCTGCGGCACCACGCCCGATCACACGCGCGCCATTGCTGCTGCGGTGGCCGGTGTGACCCCGCGCCAGGTGCCGGTCGTGGAACCGCGGACGCGCCTGTCAGGCCTCGAGGCGCTCGACCTCGGCCCGGATTCGCTCTTCGCGAACGTCGGCGAGCGAACGAATGTCACCGGCTCGCGCGCCTTCGCGCGGCTGATCAAGGAAGACCGCATGGACGACGCGGTCGCGATCGCGCGTCAGCAGGTCGACGCCGGCGCCCAGCTGATCGACGTCAACATGGATGAGGCGCTGCTCGACTCGGAGGCGACGATGGCGCGCTTCCTCAACCTGATCGCCGTGGAGCCGGACATCGCCAAGGTGCCGGTGGTCATCGACTCCTCCAAGTGGACCGTCATCGAGGAAGGCCTGAAGCGCGTCCAGGGCCGGCCCATCGTCAATTCGCTGTCGCTCAAGGAAGGCGAGGGCGAGTTCCTGCGTCAGGCCAGGCTTGCGCGACGGTACGGCGCGGCGGTGATCGTCATGGCCTTCGACGAGCAGGGCCAGGCCGACACCGTCGAGCGCAAGATCGCGATCGGCAAGCGCGCGCGGCAGCTTTTGATAGACCAAGCCGGCTTCGATCCGACAGATGTGATTCTCGACCCGAACATCTTCGCCGTCGGCACGGGCATAGAAGAGCACGCCGGCTACGGCGTGGCCTACCTAGACGCGGTGCGGCGCATCAAGAAGGAATTGCCCGGGACGTTGGTCAGCGGCGGCGTGTCCAACCTCTCGTTTTCGTTCCGCGGCAACGACGCGGTGCGCGAGGCGATCCACAGCGTCTTCCTGTACCACGCGATCAAGGCCGGGATGGACATGGGCATCGTCAACGCCGGCGCGCTGCCGGTGTACGACGACATCGAGCCGCGCCTGCGCGATGCCGCCGAGGATCTCGTCCTCAACCGCCGGCCGGACGCGACCGAGCGCATGCTCGAGATTGCGACTGAGCTCGCAGGCAGCGGCGGAGCGGGCGGCGCGATCGCCGGCGGGCGCGACCTGGCCTGGCGCGACGCGCCGGTCAATGAGCGGCTACGTCACTCCCTGATCGAGGGTATCGCTGACTACATCGTCGATGACACGGAAGAGGCGCGCCACGCTGCCGCACGGCCGCTCGACGTCATCGAGGGGCCGCTCATGGCAGGCATGGACGCGGTGGGCGACCTGTTCGGATCGGGGCGCATGTTCCTGCCGCAGGTCGTCAAGAGCGCGCGGGTGATGAA
>DATBRX010000228.1:0-2605 GCA_036560085.1 Candidatus Limnocylindrales bacterium | reverse complement strand
GCGGTGGCGGTGGGTGCGGCGCTGTTCGACGGCTGGCTCGACGGGCTGCCACTCGGTTGAGCGCTCGAGCATCCGATCAGGCCGACGACGACAACGACAGCGAACGCATGATGCCCGCGCATGTGGTTCCCTCTAGCTTGGGCCGCCAGGGTCTGGCAGCCCGACATTACACGACTACGGAGCCGCGACGCCCTCGCTCGGTAGAGGGAACCAGCGCAGGAGCTCGAAGTCGGCGTCCAGGTCGGGGTGGTCGATCGGCAGGTCCGTGCGTGGCGAGCCGGCCAGTATCGATCGGGCCTCGGCGAGGTAATCGGCCAGGCGGGATGCGGGCTCGCGGTGGCGGTGCGCCTGGTAGGTCATGAGGCCGGAGTCGTACGTGATGTCGTTCAGCGAGAGCGGTGCCTCCACTCCCCCGCTGGCGTGGCGCCACAGGCCGGTCTCGGGGGTGAAGCGGTATTGCGGGAGCAGCTTCCAGCCGTCCGACGCGACGATCTCGACCGCTTGGAGGATGAAGTCGAAGACCTCTTCCTCGATGAAATAGTTGAAGTTCACGCGCACCCAGCCGGGCTTGATGCCGTCGCAGCCCTTGCGCGTCTCGCTCTCGTAACGGAGCGACGTCTCGTAGTCGATGCCGAGAAGGCGATGGCCGTACGGGCCGGCGCACGAACAGCCGCCGCGCGACTGGATGCCGAACAAGTCACTCAGGACCGCCACGACGAAGTTGTGGTGGAGATGCTGGCCGCTCGTGCCGTGCTTCACGACGAACGACACGATCGACAGCCGCTCGGCCTGGCGGTTGCCCAGGATCTCGATGTTGGGGTGCTTCTCCCAGCGCTCGATGGCGCGGCGGATGAAGGACTCCTCGCGTTCGCGAATGGTCGCGACGCCGACGGCCGACTTGAGCTGGAAGACGAGCCCGCATCGAATGGACTCGAGGATGGCCGGGGTGCCGCCCTCCTCGCGATGCTCCTTGTCGGTCAAGTAAACGTGGGTGTCGCTGTTGACGTAAGCGACGGTCCCGCCCCCGACGACCGCGGGGACGCGATTGGTCATCAACTCGCGCCGGATCAGCAGGACGCCGGGTGTGCCTGGGCCGCCGATGAACTTGTGCGGCGAGAGGAAGATCGCGTCCTTGCCTTCCATCGAGATGTCGACGTACGGCGCGGCCGCCGCGAAGTCCCAGAACGACAGCGCGCCGTGGCGATGCAACAGCGCCGAGATCGCACGTGTGTCGCTGACGATTCCGGTCACGTTCGAAGCTGCGGAGAAGGAGCCGATCTTGAGCGGTCGGTCGGCGTAGGCGACCAGCTTGGCCTCCAGCTCCGCCAGGTCGATGTGCCCGTCGGCATCCTCGTGGATCGTGACGAGGTCGGCGATCGACTCGCGCCACGGCAGTTCATTGCTGTGATGCTCGAACGGGCCGATGAACACGACGGGCCGCTCCGCTGCCGGGATCTGGTCTGCCAGGTGGTAGCGGTCGTCCAGGTCCGCGGGTAATCGGAGGTTCAGGATCGCGACTAGCTTGTCCACGGCGCCAGTCGAGCCAGCGCCGCAAAAGACCAGGGCGTGGTCTTTCTCCGTGCCGCCTAGCGCCTCGCGGACGATGCGCCGCGCGTCCTCGCGGAAACGCGTGGTCTGGAGCCCCGTGCCGCTCGACTCCGTGTGCGTGTTCGCGTAGAGCGGCATCACCGCGTCGCGCAGGTAGTCCTCGATGAAGCTCAGCGACCGCCCGGACGCGGTGTAGTCGGCGTAGGTGACTCGCCGCAGGCCGAACGGTCCCGCTACCGCCTCGTCCGCGCCGATCAGCGAGTCGCGGATGAGCTGGATCAGGTCAGGCGCGGCCATTCGCGCATCCTAGTCGTGGGCGATGTGTGCGAACTGGCGCCATAGCAGCACCACGAGGATCGCCGAGCCCACGAAGCCGACCCAGAACGGCGCGGTAATCCCGTACTGGCCGGCGATCAGCCCACCGATCGGCGTGCCGATGACGAGGCCGCCGTAGCCAGCGAAACGCATCACACCACCCACTCGGCCCAGCAGCTCGTTCGGCACGACGCGCTGGCGGACGGTGGTCGCGGTCGTGCCCCAGGTGAAGCCATGAACGCCAGACGCGAACATGATCGCCAGGGCGACGATCGGTGACGTCGTCATCGCGAGCGTCAGGTGGGTCAGGGTCTCGACCACCAGGCCGACGCGCATGATGTTGCCCAGGCTGAAACGCCGCGTGAGGGCGACGTACGAGACGGTCGCGACGACGCCGCCGGCCGCCGCGGCCGTGGTGAGCAGGCCGAAGCCCACCGCGTCCATGTGTAGCCGCTGAGCGGCGTAGAGGACGAGCACGCCCATGGCCGCGCCGTACGTGACGTTGAACGCGAAGATCGTGATCGCCAGGGTGCGCATCGCCGGATGGCCGGCAAGCCAGCGCACGCCTTCAACGAGGTCCGCGACGAAATGCGCTCGCTCGCCGGAACGGGCGGCCGCGACGTCGCCGACGCTCGCCGAGATGCGCGAGATCAGCACCGCTCCCAGCAGGAATGCCGCGGCATTCGTCGCGAAGGGCAACGCCATCCCGATCGCGAACAGGAACGCGCCGATCGGTGGCGCG
>DATBRX010000227.1:0-1541 GCA_036560085.1 Candidatus Limnocylindrales bacterium | reverse complement strand
GACGAGGAAATCATCGCGCGGATCATGACGGCGCTCGCCAACGAAGGCGCCCAGGTCCTGGAGGACGGATACGCCACGCGAGCCAGTGACATCGACGTCGTGTACGTGCATGGGTTCGGCTTTCCCCGCCACCGCGGCGGCCCGATGTTCTACGCCGACACCGTCGGGCTGCCGACCGTTCTGGCGCGAGTCAACAAGTATCGCGAGCAGTTCGGCGATTACTGGCGGCCGTCGCCATTGCTCGAAAAACTGGCGATCGACCGCCGTGGCTTCTACGGTGACGCGGCGTGACCGTCGTCGATCTGGCGCACCTCGGCGGGCTGGTCGGGCAGGAGGTCGCGACCAGCGACTGGCTCGCGATCACGCAGGACCGCATCGACGCCTTTGCGGATGCGACGAGCGACCATCAATGGATCCATGTCGACGCCGAGCGGGCGCGGACCGAGACTCCCTTCGGCGCGACGATTGCGCACGGATTCCTGACGCTGTCGCTGCTCAGCGCGTTGGTGCGCGACGCGGTCACGGTCAACGGCCCCCGCATGACCCTCAACTACGGACTGAACCGCGTGCGGTTCGTGTCGCCGGTGCCGTCCGGGTCGCGAATCCGCGCGCGGCTCGCGCTTGCGACGATTGCCGACATGGAGGACAGCATCCAGGCGACCTGGAGCGTCACCGTCGAACGCGAAGGCGGCGACAAGCCGGCCATCGTGGCCGAATGGATCGTTCGTTACTATCCAGGCGCGTCGAAGTGACTTCCCCCGACACCGGCCCGGTTCGCGCCGGCGAAGATCTCGAGTGGACCCGCCTGGAGGCGTGGCTCCGCGACCAGCGGGATCTGCCGAAGCTCGACGATCGCGAGCCCATGCACGTCGCACAGTTCCCTGGAGGGCACTCGAACCTGACGTATCAGTTGCGCTTCGGCGCCACGGAGCTCGTCATCCGGAGACCGCCGTTCGGGCCGGTCCCTCCGACCGCGCACGACATGGCTCGCGAGTATCGTTGGCTGTCAGCCATCCATCCCGTCTTTCCGCTGGCGCCGCGCGTCTACGCCCTTTGCGAGGATCCGTCGGTCATTGGTTCGGTGTTCTACGTGATGGAACGGCGGCATGGCCTCGTCGTCAGAGACCAGGAGCCCCCAGCCATCAGGGACCTGCCGCAGGTGCGGCGTGGAGTCAGCATCGCGGTTGTCGACGCGCTGGCCGATTTGCACGCGATCGACATTGCGGCGGCCGGTCTCGCACATCTCGGCAAACCGCACGGGTTCGTCGAGCGGCAGGTGCGGGGATGGACGGAGCGGTGGAACCGATCCAGGACCTCCGATGTGCCGGAAATGGAGGCGGTGGCGCGCTGGCTCGTTGAGTCGCTGCCAGCGGGTCCCGCCCGGCCGACGATCGTCCACGGCGACTTCAAGCTCGATAACTTGCTGCTCGACCCGGCGAATCCCTGCCGGCTGGTTGCGGTGTTCGACTGGGAAATGGCGGCGCTCGGCGATCCGCTCGTCGACCTCGGGATCCTGCTGGCGTATTGGGCCGCGACCGCGC
>DATBRX010000226.1:0-7107 GCA_036560085.1 Candidatus Limnocylindrales bacterium | reverse complement strand
GGCCCGCCGCGGCCCGTGACCGCGTCCGCAAGGGCCGCGGCGGAGGTGATCGTGGTGTCCGGGTCGCGGCCCGCCCAGATATCGGCAATCGCAACCTGGTCGGCCGTGGCCAGGACATCGGCGAAGCCCTCGAGCATGGCCGCGGTGCGATGGAAGGTGAGCGGCTCATAGACCGCCCAGAGCCGTCTCCCCGGATACCGCTCGCGCACTGCCTGGATGGTCTTCGCAATGGCCGTGGGATGGTGGGCGTAGTCGTCGAGCACCGTGACGCCGCGCACCTCGCCCTTGAGCTCGAGCCGCCGGCCAACACCGCGGAACCCGCCAATGGCAGGCCCATCGCCTGGCTCCTCGCCCAAGACCCCCAGAACGTTCGCGGCGGCCAGGACCATGAGGCCGTTCGCCGCGTTGTGCTTGCCCGGGAGTTGAATGCCATAGACCCCGGCCCCGAATCGACCGTTCACGACCAGCGTGGACGCTGGCGATATTTCTTGATCAAACTCGACCTGGCCGTACACGTCAGCGTCGGGCACGTCGAGCCCGACGGTAACAACTGATCCCGACCAACCGCTCAGACGCTCCAGCACTTGGCGCACACCGGGATCGGCGACATTCGCGATGAGCGTCGCCTTTCCGGCGGCGCGGATCCAGGTGGCGAGCGCGTCGTAGACCGCGTCCGCGTCGGCGAACACGTCGGGGTGATCCCACTCCGCGTTGAGCAGCACGATGACCGATGGCCGGTACGGATCGAAGTTGCCCGCGTACTCGTCGGCCTCGACCACGAAAACGTCGCCGCGCCCCCAGCGGGCCGTGCTCGGCGTCCCGCCGGTCAGCGTGGCGTCGAGCAGCGCACCGACGAAGGCCGATGGATCACGGTTCGCCCGGACGAGGACGTCGACCAGCCAACCAGTGGTGGTCGACTTGCCGTGGGTGCCGGCCACGGCTACGAGGCGCTGGCGCGATGTTGCCGCAGCGTCGGCGACTACCTGCTGCCAGGGTTCGACTGGAATGCCCAGGCTGCGCGCGGCCGCCAGCTCGGGGTGGTCGGGGTTGACCGCCGTCAGCGCCTTCGTGACGGCCAGTCGCTCAGGCGGCTGGCCAGCGGGCAGATTGACGTGCGCAGGATCGTGGCCCCATGCGATCTCGATGCCTGCCGCCTCGAGTGCCATCGTGTACGGGCTCGCACCACCTGCATCACAGCCGCTCACCTGGGCGCCAGCGCGATGAGCCAGGAGCGCGGCAGCGGACGCGCCAGCACCGGCTGCGCCCAGCACGTGAATGCGCTCGCCGGCTCGGATTGGCCGCGCGGGACGAGCGGGCGCAAGCCCTTGCCCAATATCCGCGGCTGCGCGCGTCATCGTTGCAGCCGCTCCACCAGGAGAGTCAGCGCGGCCGCGGCCGATGCGACCTTGTTGCGGTGCCGATCGCCGAACCACTGGTGGCGCTGCACCTCGTGACCGGCGGCGTCCGCCACTGCGACGTAGGTCAGTCCGAGCGGCTTGCCGGGGGTGTCACCAGTGGGCCCGGCGATGCCGGTCACGGCGATTGCCACGTCGGATCCGTAGCGCTTGCGCGCGCCCTCCGCCATGGCGATGCAGGTCTGGGCTGATACCGCGCCGTGATGCTCGAGCGTCGCGGCGTCGACGCCAAGCTCGTCGCGCTTGAGCGTGTCCGAATAGCTGATCAGGCCGCCCTGGTAGTAGTCGGAGGACCCGGGGCTCTCCGTCAGGAGATGGCCGATCAGCCCGCCGGTGCACGATTCCGCGGTCGCCAACGTCAGGTGACGCTCGCGCAGGAGGCTGCCCGCATGCTCAGCGGCACCGATCAGCGGCGCCAGCTCGTCGGCCGCGTCGGCTTCAGGCACCGCTCAGCAGGGACGCGGCGCGCGCACGGGAGGGAGGCCGGACTTGATGATCCAGCTGCCCTCTTCGCCGTCGCCGCCGAGCGCGGCCAGCGTCAGGCCGTCGAGCACCATGCTCAGCCCGCCGGCGTTGTCGGTGCGAACGCACCACTGGTTGGTCGCGGTGAACTCGCGTGTTGTGCCGGCGGCAAGGGTCCCGTTGGCAACCCGTGAGCCATCGGCGAGCACCTTGATGTACGTCGGGCCGTTCGCGACCGTCAGGATCAGGTGGTGGGTGACCGGGCCGGCCTCCTCGACGATGATCGTGACCTGGCGCGCCACTGGAACCTGGTCGCTCGCGTACGAGATGACCGTCACCTGCCAGCGGCCCGGTGTGAATTCGAGCGTCTCATTGAAAGTGCCCGATGAGCCGACCGTGACCTCCTCGGCCGGCGGAATGTTCGGCGTGGACGTAGGCCCTGCTGACCGAGCCGGCGTGGGCGATGGCGCGTCCGAGGGCGCGGGCGTCGAGTCCGGGGTCCCAAGGTAGGTGCTCGTGATGCGGATCCGGTTGCCAGTGGTCGTGCCGGTGACGTTCACTCGCCCGTCGGTGATTACCTGGCCGTCGATCGGGCTCGAGAGACTGAGCGACAGCTCGATCTGCGGCCCCGCGGAGGGGGTGGCCGACGCGCCAGGTGATGACAGCGGCAGCGGCACGTTGATCGTCACGACCAACTTGGTTGACTCGCGTTGCGTGTCGCGGTCGATCGCGACGATCTCGAACGTGTTCTCGCCGTGCGCCAGGTTCACCTCCTGTTGCCATCCGCCGGCGGCGCTGGCGACGGGGTCGTAAAGCTGGTCGCCCGGGCCAGTTATGTGAACTCGCGCGCCAGGGCTGGTCGTCCCGGCGAGGGTGATCGACGCGTCAGCGGTCTGCCAGATGACGTCCGGCGGGTTGGTCAGCGAGAGCGGCGTGACAGCGGCGAAGCGCAGCAGCTGGATGCCGATATAGCCGATGAAGAGGATCGTCACCACGCCGACCAGACCGGCTACGACCATGTTGGGTGTCAGATGGAGGCGTCGCCCGCCGGGCTCGGCGATGGGCATGGGCGGCGGGATGACCGCGACGCGCGTCGCGGTACGCTGCTGCTCCATCTCCTCGCGCCAACGCTCCAGGATGTCGTCGGGCTCGAGGCCGAGGTAGATCGCGTAGTTGCGCAGGAAGCCCTTGGTGTAGACGGGCGCGGGCAGCTCCGCGTAGTCGCCGTCCTCGAGCGCGGAGAGATAGCGCAGCCGGATCTTGGTGTCGCGCTCGGCGCGGTACAGGTCGACGCCTTTGCGCTCGCGGGCGAGCTGCAGCGTTTCACCAACGGGCGGGCCCAGCGTGGTCTCAACCGGGTTGCGGTCGCGCCCCAAACGACGGTTTCCAAGGCGCAGCTGCTGACGGGCACTCATCGAAGGGTTGAGTCTATCGCCGTCAGCGGATGCGCCCCCGTTGCCACCGTTCAAGGGGGCTTCGAGGGGGCGCGGCCAGGGTCAATCGAGGTCGGCGTTGGCCTCGGCGGCGTCGCGGATCCAGTTATCGGGCCCGTACACGGTTCGCGGCGCACCCGGATTGCGCGTATCGAGCGGCCCGATGATGCCGTGCTTCTCGAGCTCGTCGATTATCCGGGTGGCGCGGTTGAAGCCGACTTTGAGCTTGGTCTGGAGCATTGATGTGCTCGCTCGGCCGGTCTGCATGACCAGCTCCGCGGCACGCGGCACGAGCTCGTCGTCGGTGCCCTTCAGGAAGGCGAACTGGCCGTTCTCGCCGCCGTCCTCGACGTCGGCTCCGGCGAGCAGGTCGCGGTTGTAGTTCGGCTCAGCCTGGTCCCGCCAGAAGTCGGCGACGGCGCGAACCTCGGGATCACTGACGAACACGCCCTGGAGCCGCACGGGCCGCGGCAGGTCGGCCGGCTGATAGAGCATGTCGCCGCGGCCGATCAGATCCTCAGCGCCGTTTGCGTCGAGGACCGTGCGCGAGTCCACGTTGGACGCCATGGCGAAAGCGATGCGCGACGGCACGTTGGCCTTGATGAGGCCGGTGACCACGTTGACGCTGGGGCGCTGCGTAGCGAGGACGAGGTGAATGCCCACGGCGCGCGCCTTCTGGGCGATCTTGACGATGGGATCCTCCACCTTGCGGCCCTCGCGCAGGATCAGGTCGGCCAGCTCATCGATGACCACGACCATGTATGGCATTGGCTTGCCGATCCGGCGCGGGCTGGAATTGAAGGCGGTCAGGTTGCGCTCCATCGCCTCCGCCAGCAGCTCGTAGCGCCGCTCCATCTCGTGCACGAGGTTGGTCAGGACCGCGCGTGCCTCGTGGGATTCGACGATGACCGGTGTCTCAAGGTGCGGCAGGTCGCGATAGGCGGCGAGCTCGACGCGCTTGAGATCGACCAGGATGAGACGCACCTCGTCCGGCGTGGCGCGCATCAGCAGGCTGCCGATGAGCGCGTTCACGCACACGCTCTTGCCCGACCCGGTGGCGCCGGCAATCAGCAGGTGGGGCATGCGTCCGAGATCGACCGCGTATGCCTTGCCCGACACATCCCGCCCAAGGGCGAACGTCAGCTTGCTCGTCGCGTCCGACATGCCCGCGTCCTCGAGCAGCCGCTTGAAGCCGACGATCTCACTGTTGTGATTCGGGATCTCGATGCCGACCACGTCGCGACCCGGGATGGGCGCCTCGATCCTGATCGAGCGCGCGGCGAGGGCCATGGCCAGGTCGTCGGCCAGGGCCTCAATGCGCGAGAGCTTGACCGCCGCGTCGGGCTTGACCTCGTACTGCGTCACCACCGGCCCGGTGTTGGTCGCGGTCACGCTGGCTGGGATCTGGAAGCTCGACAGCTTCTCCTCGATGATCCGGATGTTGCGCGCGTGGTCGAGCCTCTGGCCCGGTCCGCCGCTGATGCCCTCGGTGTCGAGCAGGTCGTACGTGGGCATGGTCCACGTCCGCGCCGGTGCCTGTGAGTCGTCCGTCTCATCTGCCGCCCGCGCCGCGGGCTCGGCCGCGATGGCGGAAGCGCCGTTGAGCTGGGCGCTCCAGATCGTCTGGCTGAGCGGCGCGGACTGCGGCTCCGGCGCGAGCGGCTCCGGCCTGACAGGAGCCTCGCGCGGTGCGCGCTCCGGCTTCGCCGGCCGCTCGGGCTTGTCTTCGCGGCCGCGCGGCCTGGTCGCGGCCGGCGTGCCGCCACGCGTGTTGGCAGCCGCCTCCGCGCGCCGCGTGCTCGCCCCTTCGGCGAGCGCTCGCGCGGGCGTCGCCATGGCCTTGGCGAGCATCTTCCCGCCACCGGCGACCGGCATGACGAGCGTCCGCAGGGTGATGTTGAGCAGCAAGAGGACACCCGCGACCAGCAGGCCGAGCAGCACCACGAACGCGCCCGGCCACGAAAGCAGGTCAGTCAGACCGCTCGACAGCGCCGCGCCCAGCGCACCACCGCCGTTGCGCAGATCGACGTCGCGGCTGCCGTGGCCCCAGAGCAGATGGATCATGCCGAGTCCCGCCACGAACACGATCAGGCCGCCCAGGATGGTCAGGCTCGAGCCGTAACCCAGCGTCCCGGGCCGCTCCACTGCCACGCCGGCAACGATCAACAGGATCGCGAGCAGCCACGCGCCCTGCCCGAAGAGCGGCAGTAGCGCGTCCGCGACGTAGCGGTTGAGGATCGCGGTCGGGAAGAGCAGCGCGATGAGCGTGACCGCGCCAACGACGATCAGCACCAAGCCGAAGAGCGACCGCGCGACGTGGGGCGGCAGCTGCAGCGACTGCCACAGCTGGCCGGATGTGCTCTGGCTGCGCGCGCGTGATCGGCTGGAGCTGCGGCGGGTGCGGGTGGCCATGAGTCGGTGTCTAGACCTCGACCACGACCGGGAAGACCATCGGCCGGCGCTTGGTGCGCTCGTACAGGTACTGGCTCAGTGAGTCCTTGATCTGGGCCTTGAGCAGCGCGACTTCGCTGATGTGGTCACCCGGGTTCAGGATCGCGCTCCGCACGCGGTCAGCGGCGGCGGCGATGACCGGATCGTCCGGGCCGGCGACGAAGCCGTGGGTCACGATCTCCGGCTTGCCGATGATGTTGCCGGTCTGCTTATCGACCGTGACCACCACCAGGAACATGCCATCGGAAGCGAGGTCACGGCGGTCGCGCAGGACCACGTCACCCACCTCGCCCACGCTCAGGCCATCGACGTACACGTAGCCCGCCTCGACCGGGGTGCCGCGGCGCGCCGAACCATCTGCCGAGAACTCGATCGGCTGGCCGTTCTCGATGATGAAGATGTTGTCCGGCGCGACACCCATCTGCGCGGCCAGGCGGCCGTGCTGGACGAGCATCCGGAACTCGCCGTGCATGGGCAGGAAGTGCTTGGGCCGGGTCAGGTTGAGCATCAGCTTGAGCTCTTCCTGGCTGGCGTGACCTGACACATGGGCACGCTTGATGTCGTGGTAGTAGACATTGGCGCCGACCTTGAACAGGTTGTCGATCGTTCGGCCGACGACCTCCTCGTTGCCCGGGATGGGGCTGGCGCTCACGATGATCGTGTCGCCGGGCTTGATCTCCACCCAGCGGTGGTCGCGGTTGGCCATTCGCGCCAGGCCGGCCATCGGTTCGCCCTGGGCGCCGGTCGTTGCGATGACCAGCTTCGCGTCCGGGACCTCCTTGAGCCGGTCCTTCTGGACCAGCTGGCCGGCCGGGTATTTGAGATACCCGAGGTCGGTCGCGATGCGCACGTTCTGCTCCATCGAGCGCCCGATGACCGTCACCTGGCGGTCGAACGTGGCCGCGGCGTCGAACCCCTGCTGGACACGGGCGATGTTGCTGGCGAAGGTGGCCACGATCACCCGGCCATCGAGGCCCTCCATGATGTCGCGAAAAACCTCGCCGACGATGCGCTCGGACGGCGTGTAGCCCGGGCTCTCGGCGCGCGTCGAGTCGGACAGCAGCAGCAGGACGCCTTCGCGGCCAAACCCAGCAAGGGCGTGCAGGTCGGACATCTTGCCGTCGACGGGCGTGTAGTCGAACTTGAAGTCGCCGGTGTGCACGACCAGCCCGACCGGCGTGCGCAGGGCAATGCCCATCGCGTCGGGGATCGAGTGGCCAATGCGGAAGGCCGTCGCACTGAACGCGCCCAGCTCGACCGTCTCACCAGGTTCGAGGGCGAGGAGCGGGTTGTTGTTGAGCTTGTGCTCCTTGATCTTGCCGCCCAGTAGTCCGCGTGCAAGAGTC
>DATBRX010000225.1:0-12024 GCA_036560085.1 Candidatus Limnocylindrales bacterium | reverse complement strand
TGTAGCATTCCGGCCCGATGACTGACGAGGCCCCGTTCGAGCGGACGGCGCTGCCCAATGGGCCGCGCGTCATCTCCGCGCAGCTGCCGGGCAGCCGCTCGCTGTCGGTCGCGATCTACGTTCTCGCTGGCTCCCGGCTCGAGACGCGCGAGCACGCCGGCGTCGCCCACTTCATGGAGCACGTCACGTTCAAGGGCACGACGGCGTACCCAACGACACGCGCCGTGAGCGAGGCAATCGAGGGTTGCGGCGGCTCATCGAACGCGGCGACGGACCGCGAGTCGACCATCTACTGGGCGCGCCTGCCGGTCCGCGAGGCCGAGCGCGCGTTCAGTGTCCTGTCCGAGCTGGTCTTCAGGCCGCTCCTGCGCGAGGCCGACATCGCGCGCGAGCGCGACATCATCGTCGAGGAGATCCGCTCGTACCAGGACGACCCCGGCCAGCACGTTTTCAACCAGTTCGACCGCGCTTTCTTTGGCGATACGCCGCTGGGCTGGGAGATCGCCGGCGACGAGGCCAGCGTGCGCGGCCTGACCGTGGACCAGATCAAGGGCTTCTGGTCGGAGACATATCGCCCGGCGAATACGGTCGTCGCGGTCGCGGGCGACCTCGACCACGCCACGATTGTCGATCTCGTGAAGCGCAACGTCGGCACCGGCAACGGCGTCGTCCGCGGTTTCAGCGGCGTGCCGGCGCTCCCGGTGGAGCGCTTGAGCGTTGAGCAACGCGATCTTGCCCAGGCGCACCTGGTGCTGGGCGTGCCCGCGCTGCGCCGCGACGATCCCGAGCAGTGGACGCTCGAGATGCTCAACACGATCCTGGGCGAAGGCTCGTCGTCACGCCTATTTCAGGAGCTGCGCGAGGAGGCCGGCCTGGCGTACGACGTGCACTCGTTCCAGACCGACTTCGCCGACTGCGGGACATTGCAGATTTACGCCGGTGTCGATCCGGCCGACCTTGAATCGGCCACCGAGGCCATCCTGGCCGAGCTGCGCCGGATGGTCGATGAGCCCGTCGCGATGGACGAGCTCGATCGCGCGCGGGCGTACGCGAGCGGGCGGCTGGAGCTGCGCCTCGAGGAGAGCCGCCATCTGTCTGCCTGGCTGGGCATCCAGGAGGCATTGCACGAGCGCGTCCTGACACTTGACCAGGCGCTCGCCGAGCTCGACAAGGTCACGCCGGAGGGAATTCAGTCGCTCGCCCAGCGGCTCTTCACCGACGATCGCCTGTGCATGGCCGTCATCTCGCCGCGCGGTACCGCAAAGGCTGTCGAGCGCGTCCTGCATCTGAACTGAGAGGAAACCACATGGCTGAACGAACCCTGATCCTGATCAAGCCCGACGCCGTTCAGCGCCAACTGATCGGCAAGATCGTCGACCGCTACGAGGCGCGCGGACTGCGCATCTGTGGCATGAAGATGGTCCACGCCGACCGCCGTCTCGCCGAACGCCACTACGCGGTACATCGCGAAAAGCCCTTCTACGCCGGGCTGGTCGAGTTCATCACGTCCGCCCCGCTGGTTGCGATGGCGGTCGAGGGACCGAACGCGATCGCCGTGTGCCGCGAGATCAACGGCAAGACGCGCCCGCACGAGGCGGCACCCGGCTCCATCCGCGGCGACTGGGCGGTCGACACCGGCCACAACCTGGTCCACGCGTCGGACTCGCCGGAGAATGCGGCCGCTGAGCTTGAGCTGTGGTTCGAAGCCGACGAGCTGATCGACTACCCGCGTGACATCGACCGCTGGGTCCTCGACTGACCGAAGACTTGCTCCGCGCGCGGGGCTAGGGGGCGGGCGAGGCGGTCGGTAGGGGAGAGGCAGCCGGCACGTTCGGGTAGGTCGGTGTCTGCATGATGCCCAGCGTGTCTATCGGCCAGTAGCGCAGCCACGCCCGGCCGATGACATCACGCGTGCAGATCATGCCGATCTGATCGGAGCGCGAGTCGGTCGAGTTCTGGCGGTTGTCGCCCATCACGAACAACCGGTCGGCGGGCACGTTCCAGGCGGTCTCGCCCGACAGCGGGGTGGTGTGCGCGCCGTGGACATACGGCTCGTCGAGCGGCTCACCGTTGACCGTCACTCCGCCGTCGAGCAGCTCGACGCGGTCGCCCGGCTCACCGATGACGCGCTTGATGTAAGGGGTCACATCTGTCAGGCCGCCGACGACGTCGGCCGAGCACTCGTCGCGCAGGACCGGGTTGAAGACCACGATGTCGCCGCGCGAGTACGAGTCGAAGTGGGGCGAGAGCTTGTCGACGAGCACGTACTGATTCGGCTCGAGCGTGGAGCGCATGCTCTCCTGCTCGACCCGATATGGCTGGGCTACGAAGGTCTGGATAAGCCAGAAGATGATGATCGTCAGGACGAGGGTCTCGGCGATCTCGATCAGGCATCCCAGGGGACGTCGACTCACTCGCGGGGGAGTGTAGCCGCGGTCACCGGGAGTCGCGGGCGTGGCCTGCTCTGGTACACTCCCGCCGCTTTCCGACGCGGCACCGAGGCTCGTGTCGGCGCGGTTCTCAAGTCCCACTACGGGCTCACAGACGCAGGCGCTGCCCAACTTCGCGCCGCGCTCATCAACCAGCAGGAGGCCTTCTCAGCGTGGTACTCGCCAGCGCGCTTCAGTGGATCATCCCGATCGCCGGCATCGCGGCCGTTCTCTTTGCCGGCTACCTGGCGCGCGACGTGCTGCGCCGCGACACCGGAACCGACGCGATGCGTGACGTTGCGAGCACGATCTATGAGGGTGCCGTCGCTTTCATCAGGCGCCAGTACACCACGATTGGGCTTCTCGCTCTTGGCGGCGCGGTCATCATCGGCATCGTCATCTACCTCGTAGAGACCCCCGATGTCGCTGACGTGCCCTCGCTGGCGGGCGCTCCCATCGCGATCATGACCGCCATCGCTTTCCTCGTTGGCGCCGCCTGCTCGATGGCGTCGGGGATCATCGGCATGTTCATCAGCGTCAAATCGAACGTGCGTACAGCTGCCGCAGCGCGACGCAGTCTCGTCGAGGCCGTGCAGGTCGCGATGCGCGGCGGTGCCGTCTCCGGCTTTCTGGTGGTCGCGCTCAGCCTGCTTGGCGTGTGGGGCATCTTTACCGCCTATGAATCGCTCGTCGGTGAGGTCAGCGTTGCCGAAGCGCCCTTCCTGATCGTCGGCTTTGGCTTCGGCGCCTCCTTCGTCGCTCTCTTCGCCCAGCTGGGCGGCGGTATCTACACCAAGGCCGCCGACGTCGGCTCCGACCTCGTCGGCAAAGTGGAGGCGGGCATTCCCGAGGATGACCCGCGCAACGCAGGTGTCGTCGCGGACCTCGTGGGCGACAACGTCGGAGACTGCGCCGGCCGCGGAGCGGACCTGTTCGAGTCGACCGCCGCCGAGAACATCGGCGCGATGATCTTGGGCGTCGGCGTTTTCGCGATCGCGAGCATCGCCAATTGGCCCAACCCTGAAGCCTGGATCTTCTTCCCGCTTGTCGTGCGCGCCTTCGGCCTGCTGGCCACCATCGTGGCCATCTTCTTCGTCCGCGGCCGCGAGGACGAGAACCCCATGAACATGCTGAACCGTGGGTATTGGGTCACAACCATCCTGTCGGTGGCCGCGCTCGCCTTCGTGACGTACGTGATGATGAGCACGGGCCCCGTAAACGCGGGTGCCATGGGCATCCCGACGTGGGTCTGGTTCTTCGGCTGCGGCGTCGTTGGCCTGGCCACGAGCGTTGCCTTCGTCTACATCACCCAGTACTACACCGCTGGCTCGTTCCGCCCCGTGCGCGAGATTGCCGAGGCGTCCAAGACCGGCCCGGCGACCAACATCATCTCCGGCACCGCGGTCGGCTACGAGACCACTGCGGTGACGGCTATCTCGATCGGCATCGCCCTCCTAGCCAGCCATTGGCTCGGGTCGCAGGCGTTCGCCAACGATCCCCAGAGCGCTGCCATCGGCGGCATCTTCGGCACCGCCGTCGCCACGATGGGCATGCTCATGACCACGGCCTACATCCTGGCCATGGACACGTTCGGCCCGATTACCGACAACGCCGGTGGAATTGCGGAGTTCAGCCGCTCGGAGGCCAGCGCGCGCGAGATCACCGACCGACTCGATGCGGTGGGCAACACCACCAAGGCACTGACCAAGGGCTACGCGATCGCGTCCGCCTCACTGGCAGCGTTCCTGCTGTTCTCCGCGTACATCTCGAAGGTCAACCTGATCCAGACCAACCGTGGCGGTGAGCTGATCACCTCGGTCAACCTGGCCGACGTGTCGGTCTTCATCGCCGCCCTGATCGGCGCGATGCTCGTCTACTTCTTCAGCTCGCTCGCCATCCGCGCAGTTGGCGTGACGGCGCAGTCGATCATCGTCGAGGTGCGGCGTCAGTTCCGCGAGATGCCCGGGATCATGGACTACACCCAGCGCCCCGACTACGCGCGGGTCGTCGACATCACGACTCGGGCCGCGCTGCGCCAGATGGTGCTGCCGGGCGTCGTCGCGGTGGCGACACCGATCCTCGTGGGTGTGCTCCTGGGCGCTGAGGCCGTGGCCGGCATGCTGATGGTCGGCACCATCGCCGGCGTCCTGCTTGCGACGGTTCTCAACAACGGCGGCGGTGCCTGGGACAATGCCAAGAAGTACATCGAGTCGGGCCACCTGCTCGATGCCGACGGCAAAGTCCTTGGCAAAGGCACGCCGGCCCATGCAGCAGCCGTGGTCGGCGACACGGTGGGCGATCCCTTCAAGGACACCGCCGGCCCGTCGCTCCACGTCCTCGTGAAGCTCCTCGCCACGATCACGCTCGTTCTCGCCCCACTGTTCATCCGCTAACGGGTCGCGGCGTTCCGGGGCGCCCACATAGATGGACGTGATCTTTCAAGCGATCGTCGTCGGCATCGTGCAGGGGCTCACGGAGTTCCTGCCGGTGTCGTCGTCGGCCCATCTCATCCTGGTGCCGCGCGTCCTGGGCTGGGACAACGCGTTCATCCTGAGCCCGGCCTTTGACGCGACGCTCCACCTGGGGACAGTTGTCGCACTGATCGCGTATTTCTGGCGCGACCTGTGGCGCTACTTTGTCGCCTTCCTGCGCATGTTGCGCGACCGCTCGATCGCGGGCGACGCCGACAGGAAGGTCGCGCTGCTGCTCGCGATCAGCATCATTCCGGGCGCGCTCCTGGGCGTGGGCCTGGAAGGCTTCGTCGACACCTTCTTCCGCGAACAGCTGCTCGTCGTGTGCGCGCTCCTCGTGGTCGGTGCCGTGGTGCTCTTCGTGGCTGAACGGATTGCACGCCACACGCGTGAGATGGACGAGCTCCGGCCGGTCGAGGCACTGGGCATCGGCCTTGCGCAGGCGTTTGCGCTGTTCCCGGGCATCAGCCGGTCAGGAATCACGATCAGCGCGGGACTGATCTTGGGCCTGAAGCGCGACGCCGCCGCGCGCTTCTCGTTCCTGATGGCGACACCCATCATCGCGGGCGCGGGCCTGTGGAAGCTGCGCGAGCTGGTCGGCGGCAGCACGGTTGAGTTCAATGGTGCCGCGCTCGCGGCGGGACTGATTGCGGCCGCGATCTCAGGCTTGATCGCGATCTGGTTTCTGCTCGCCTACCTGCGCCGCGCCAGCACTGACCTTTTCGGGATCTATCGCGTGGGCGCGGCGATCGTCTTCGCGGTGCTGCTGCTGGCACGCTGACCTGCGTGCGTGCGCGGGTTACCAAGACGCGGTTCACAATTGGCTGAACCGATGGAAGCCGACTGACCATGGAAGTGATGAAGCGCCTGCGCCAGCAGCAGATACGCGACCTGCTGGGCACGCGCGAGATCGCTACGCAGCACGAGCTCGCGGCCGCGCTGCGCGAGCGCGGTTTCCGCGCCACCCAGGCCACCGTGAGCCGCGACGTGGCCGAGATGGGCCTCGTCAAGGTCAGCCGCAACGGCACCCGTCATTACTCTCTACCGCCGCGCTCCGGTCCGCCGGAGACCAGCGGCGACGAACGCCTGGCGCTGATCCTGCGTGACCTGCCCATCGAGGTGCGGCCGTCCGGCCTGATGCTGATCATCCGCGCGGTGCCCGGGTCGGCGCACGCGATCGCGGCGGCACTGGACCGCACTGGCTGGCCGGAGGTTGCCGGCTCCATTGCCGGCGACGACACGGTGTTCATCGCCTGCTCGGATAGGAAGGCGCTCGACCGGGTTCGCGCCCGGCTGGTACAACTTGCCAGCCTCGGCGTGGGCTGACGCGCGCTGCGGCATGCGGTGCGGCGCACTGTTTGACGCTCCAAAGCGGCCGGACCTACAATCCGCCGGACCCCGGATCCAATTCCGCCCGTGGCCCCCGGCATCGCCGGGGCGTTTGTATCTAGTGGACATCTCACCATGAACAACAAACCCGCATACCTGTCCAAGGAAGGTCTCGAGCAGATCCGCAAGGAGCTCGAGGAGCTGGTAAACGTGCGCCGCGCGGAGATCGCCGCGCGCATCCACGAGGCCAAAGAGCACGGTGACATCACCGAGAACGCCGAGTACGAGGACGCCAAGAACGAGCAGGCCTTCGTCGAGGGCCGCATCCAGGCGCTCTCCGCGCTGGTCAAGAACGCCGTCGTGATCGAGGAGAACCGCTCGTCCACGCACGTCCAGATCGGCTCGACCGTGACCATCCAGTCAAAGGATGGCAAGGAGAGCTTCATGATCGTCGGCTCGGCTGAGGCATCGCCGGCTGAGGGTCGCATCTCGAACGAATCGCCGGTCGGCCGCGCGCTTCTTGGTCGCAAGAAGGGCGAGGAGATCACGGTCAGCGTCCCGGCAGGGGACTCTAAGTACAAGATCCTGTCGATCCACTGACATGACTTCGCCCCCTGCGAACCGCGCGGGGCAGGCCTACTGGGCCGATGAGATAGCCGGCCAGGCGGTCGGCCCTCAGGTCATCAACGACTCCAAGACGCCGTCAGGCACCGTTCACGTCGGCAGCCTCCGCGGTGTCGTTTTGCACGACGCCCTTCGCCGCGCGATCGCCGAACGGGGCACCGAGGTCGAGTTCCGCTACGGCGTCGAAGACCTCGACCCCATGGACGCCCAGGCGATGCTCTCTGGTGACGCGATCGATCGCTACATGGGCGTCCCGCTCATCAACGTGCCCGCTCCCGAAGGCAGCGCCCAGCCCAACTACGCGCGCCACTTCGTGACGCTCTTCCTCGAGACGTTCACCGACCTCGGCATCAAGCCGACGCTCTATTGGATGAGCGAGAACTACCGATCAGGCGCGATGGACCCCTACATCCACAAGGCGCTGGACCATGCCGACGTCATCCTCGACATCTACCGCACCGTTTCGACGGTCAACCATCCCAATGGCTGGCTGCCGATCAGTGTCATCTGTGAGAACTGCGGCAAAATCGGCACGACGGCGCCGCGCGACTGGGACGGATCGACCGTCGCCTACGAATGCCGGCCGGACCTCGTCACGTGGGCGCGCGGCTGCGGTTTCTCGGGCCGTGTCACGCCGTTCGGCGGCCATGCCAAGCTCGTCTGGAACGTCGACTGGGCGGCGCGCTGGGGTCTGGTCGGCGCCACGATCGAGGGCTGCGGCAAGGATCTGGCGACAGCTGGCGGTTCAAGAGACCGCGCTGATGCGATCTCGCGTCGTGTCTTCGAGCGCGAGCCACCGCTCAACATCCCATATGAGTTCCTGAACATCGGCGGCAAGAAGATGAGCACGTCCAAGGGCACGGGCGCGGCCGCCCACGAGATCGCGGCGCTGTTACCGCCGACGCAGCTGCGCTTCCTTTTCCTGCGCCATCGCCCGAACCGTGCCCTCGACTTTGATCCAGCGGGTGACACGCTGCCGCGGCTTTTCGATGACTTCGACCGCATCGCCGACTCGGTCGCCGGCAAGCCGACACGCGGCGAGCTGCCGCCCGACCCTGAGCGCATCTTCGCCCTCAGCCTGGCCGATCCCGCCGCGGATCCGGCAGCCGTCGCTGCGCAGTACCGGCCGCCGTTCGGCCACCTGTCGCTGCTCCTCCAGGTTCCCGGCACGGACATCAGGGCGCGGCTCGACACGGAGAAGGGCACGCCCCTCGACGCCGCCGAGCAGGCCGTGGCCAGCGAGCGCATCGCGGCCGCGCAGATCTGGCTGGAGGACTTCGCGCCCGACTCGGCGCGCTTTGCGATTGACATGGAAAAGGTGCCCGACGCTGCCGCCGACCTGACGGCCGACCAGAGGCGCTACCTGGGCCTGCTGGCCGCGGCCGCCCGCGCCCAAACCCCGTCAAACGGCGAGACCTGGCAGGCGCTCATCTTCGAGACCGCCAAGGGCAACGGATTTGCGCCCGCGAATGCCTTCGCGGCGCTCTATCTTGCGTTTATGGGTCGCTCCAATGGGCCGCGCGCGGGCTGGCTGCTCGCGGCGCTCGATGCCGAGTTCGTGATTGGCCGGCTCCAGGAGGCCGCGCGATGAGCGTCGGCATGCAGCGCCTACGCGACGATGCAGAAACGATTCGTCGTGGTGCAACCGCCAAGGGCTACGACGCGGCAACCGTCGATCAGGCACTCGCCGCCGACGAGGAGCGGCGCAAGTTGCTCAGCGAGATCGACGCCTGGCGCTCCGAGCGCAAGAAGGTCAGCGAGCAGGTGGGCACGGCCATGAAATCCGGGGCCACGAACGCCGAAGAGCTGCGCGCCAAGTCGGTCGAGCTGGGCTCCAGCATCGACGAAGGGGAGGAGCGTCTTCGGTCGGTCGAGGCAACCCTCGAGGAGCTGCTGCTGCGCATCCCCAACCCGGCCGACGCGGATGCTCCAGTTGGCTCGCCGGACGCCACGACGACGGTGCGCAGCTGGGGTGAGCCGCTGGCGCACGACGCCGGTGGTTGGGAGCGCAGGCCGCACTGGGAGATCGGGGAGCGCCTGGGCATGCTGGATCTCGCCGCCGGCGCCAAGGTGGCCGGCAGCGGGTTCCCCATCTATCGCGGCGCCGGCGCCCGCCTCGAGCGCGCGCTGATCAACCTGATGCTCGAGCTGCAGACGACTCAAGGCGGCATGACCGAGGTCTGGCCGCCCGCGGTTGTCAACCAGGATTCGGCGCGCGGCACGGGCCAAATCCCCGACAAGGAAGAGCAGATGTACGTCGTGACTCGCGACGACCTCTACCTGGTGCCCACGGCCGAGGTGCCCGTCACCAACATCCACCGTGACGAGATCATCGACGCCGCACGCCTGCCCATCCGCTACGTGGCTTACTCGCCGTCGTTCCGGCGCGAGGCGGGCGCGGCCGGCAAAGCGACGCGCGGCATCCTGCGCGTGCACCAGTTCGACAAGGTCGAGATGGTGTCGTTCGTCAGGCCGGACGAGTCAGCCGCGGAGCTGGAGCGCATGACCGAGTGCGCCGAGGCCGCGCTGCAG
This sequence comes from Candidatus Limnocylindrales bacterium, assembly GCA_036560085.1. GTDB lineage: Bacteria > Chloroflexota > Limnocylindria > Limnocylindrales > CSP1-4 > JALYGJ01. Next base: position 2,639 of record DATBRX010000225.1, on the reverse strand, counting down.
CTGCTGGGGCTGCCCTACCGCGTTCGGCTGCTGTCGACCGGGGACATGGGCTTCACCCAGGCAAAGACGTATGACATCGAGGTCTGGGCGCCCGGCGTGCAGGAGTGGCTGGAAGTTTCGAGCGTGTCCAACTTCCGCGACTTCCAGGCGCGGCGGATGAACATCCGCTACCGACCCGAAGCCGGCGCCAAGCCGGAGATCCTGCACACCCTCAACGGCTCATCGCTGGGTTTCCCGCGCACGTTCGCGGCGCTGCTGGAGAACTACCAGCTACAAGATGGTGGGCTGGCGCTACCGGAGCCGCTCGCCTCGCGCGTCGGCAATATCTAGAGGCCGCGTTCCCGCAGCCGCGCCTCAGGCGGCGACTGCCTCCGGCGTCGCGCGCCGATCATCGATCGATCCGGCCTGGCGCAGGCAGGAGTCGCAGATGATCAGTGATTCCCAACCGCGCCGGGCGCGGGAGCGGAGATCGTCCTCCACGTGCCGTCGGCACAGATCGCAGCGGTACTCGATTGGGTGTCGTGTCATGGACGAAGGATCGCGTCTGGCGCGAGCCACGAGGATGGGCCGTTGGTCGCGCTGTGGGGGCCAACCGGCACGGGTTGCCGACTGCCCATCGTCGCCCGTAACCTCCGCCGGTGACTGCCCCGCTGATCCTCGACATCGGCCTGGTGCTGCTTGCGGCCGCGGCGGGTGGCTGGCTGGCGCGCCGGATCGGCCTGCCCGCAGTGGTCGGCTACCTGGCTGTCGGTCTACTCATCTCGCCCTTCACGCCGGGTTACGTCGCGGACCGTGACCAGATCCACCTGCTGGCGGACGTGGGCGTTGCCCTGCTGCTGTTCGAGGTGGGCATCGAGATCAACATAGATCGGCTACGCAAGGAGCACGGCGCGCTCATCGCGGTGCCTCCGCTCCAGGTCATCGTCACCCTCGCCATCTCCGCCGCTGCGCTGATGATGGCCGGCCTGACGCCGGCTGCGGCGGCACTAGTGGGCCTGGGCATTGCCTCTTCGTCGAGCGTCGTCGTGGTCAACATCACCCGGAGCAGACGGCGCACGACAGATCCCCCGACCGAGCGGGCAATGCTCGGCCTGAGCGTGGTCCAGGACATCGCGGTCGTGGTGGCCTCGGTCGTCCTGTTCGGGCTGATCGGCATCAACAATCGGGAGCCTCTAGTCGCACTCCTCCAGTTCGGCGCATTCGTTTTGGTAGCGGTGATCGTGGCCTGGATCCTGCCGCGCGTCTTGAGGGAGCTGCGCGGTGAGTCGGACCACTTCCTGATCGTGTCCGTCGCGGTTGCGCTTGCCGTTGCGGCGCTGGGCGACATCGTTTTCGGCGTGCCGCTTGCCCTGGCCGCGTTCGTCGCCGGGTTGGCGATCAGTGAGGGGCCAACGACGAGCGAGGCGCGCCGTCGTCTCCTGCCGTTCCGCGACCTCTTCGCTGTGCTGTTCTTCGTCGCCGTGGGCTCGCTGATCGATCCGGCCGCGCTCATGACGGCCCTGCCGGCGCTCGGCCTGGTCATCGGCCTCGTGATCGTCGCCAAGGTCGGCGTGAACTACCTCCTAGCGCGCGCCGGAGGCCTGCCCCGGCCGCTCCAGCTGGCCGTAGGCCTGGGCCAAGTCGGGGAGTTCTCGTTCGTGATCGTCTCAGTCGGCGTCGCAGCCGGGGTTGTGCCGGCTGCCTGGTTCGCGGCCACGCTAGGCGCGGTCGTGATCACCATCGCGGTGTCGGCCGTCGTGGCGCGGATGGTCGGGCCGCAGAAGACACCGGGACCGACCGCAACCGCAGCGGGCCTCTGACCGGCCGCCGCTTGCCAGCGGTATCCTCATCTCACAGGAGAGGTGGCCGAGCGGTTTATGGCGGCGGTCTTGAAAACCGTTGAGCGAAAGCTCCGGGGGTTCGAATCCCTCCCTCTCCGCCACACAAGCTGTCACGACCGATTACGAGCATGCCCTCGTGACTGACACTGACGATCTGGCCCGCACACTCTTCCGACTCGAGACCAGCCCGCTCACGACGGCGGCCGTGACGGCACGCATCACGCGCGCGGTCATCGAATGGGCCGCTGGCCGCGGCTGGGCCGCGCGGACGGAGGCACGCGTTGGCGTGGGGGAGGCCACTCGCCTCGGCTTCGTGGACGTCATCGTCAAGCGTGGCGAGAACCAGCCCGACCTGGCGATCGAGATCGACAGTACCCACAAGCCATGGTCGGTCGACAAGTTGCGCCATGCGGTGGCCGCCGGCATGGAGGGCATATGGATCCGCTGGGGCGACGACGAATGGGCGGGCGCCTTCGACGATGTCGACGTCATCCAGCTGCCGGTGACGCGCCGGACGAGATCTCGTGCGCGGCCACGTACCCAGCTGGGCCTGTGGCAGTGAGTCAGCGATAGAGGCTTGGGAACCTTCTGGCATGCAACTCGCTGTCGTAGCCCGAGGCGGCATCGAGCGTGTCCAGGAACCGGCGCGTGCCGCCAATGCCAAACCGGTACATATCGTAGAACTGCCTCATGCCTGCCCAGAATGGCTCGTCGCCTACCGCTGCGCGGTAGCGCTCCAGATAAAGCGCGCCCTGGATGTATATGACTTCCGGGTAGCAGGGCCGGCTGTACTCATAGACCGACTTGTCCAGCCGTCCG
>DATBRX010000224.1:0-2801 GCA_036560085.1 Candidatus Limnocylindrales bacterium | reverse complement strand
CGCACTGAATTGGCGTACCAGCTCGAGCAAGAGGGCTATCGCGTCGTCCAAGCGAGCGACGGCGCCCAGGCGCTGGAGCGCTTCCGGGCCGACAAACCCGACCTGGTGCTGCTCGACCTGATGCTGCCCCGGCTGTCGGGCATCGAGTTCACGCGCATTGTCCGACGCGAATCGGACGCGCCAATCCTGATGCTGACCGCGAAGGCGGGCGAGGTCGACAAGGTGGTCGGCCTGGAGCTGGGCGCCGACGACTACGTCACGAAGCCGTTCAGCCTGCGCGAGCTGCTCGCCCGCGTGAACGGGCTGCTACGCCGTCACGAAAAGGCCGCTTCCACGAGCGAGCCCACGGAGCCGGTCAGCCTGGGCAAGGTCACTGTCGATCTGGCCGGGCACCGACTCATGCGCGGGACTGAGATCCGGCCGCTCAAGCCCAAGGCCTTCGAGCTGCTGGCGTTCCTGATGCGCAACCCGGGCCAGGTGTTCAGCCGCGAGCAATTGCTGAGCGAGGTGTGGGGCTACGACTTTGCCGGCGAGACGCGCACCGTGGACGTGCACGTGCACTGGCTGCGGCGCGAGATCGAGACCGACCCCGCCAACCCGGCGCTGCTCCAGACCGTGCGCGGCGTGGGCTACGTCCTGCGCAAATGAGCGACTGGCCCACCGCTGCAGCGCTGGCCGACGAGCTGGGCGTGGGCATCCTGTTGATCGGCAACAACGATCGCGTGGCTGCGGCCAACGCCACGGCGCAGCGGTTGCTCGGTGAGGGCGGCCTCGTCGGCAAGAGCCTCATCGAAGCGTTCGTCGATCATCACCTCGAGGAGGCGATCCGGAACGCGCGCAACCAGGCAACGCGCATGGACTACACGCCGCCGACCGATCGCCAGGTGACGCTCGAGGTCCGCGCCGGGCGTGCGGCGAACGACGAGCATGTCACGGTCACGCTGACTGACGTGTCGGAGCTGCGCCGCCTGCGCCGCATCCGGAGCGAATTCATCGACAACCTCTCCCACGAGCTGCGCACGCCGTTGACGACGATGCGCCTGCTCGCCGAGTCGCTATCCATGGAAACCAAGCGCACCAGCGTCGCGCCGCGCGTGACCGACATGATCAATCGCGTCGATCTCGAGACCGCGCGCCTTGTGCAGATGGTCGACGAGCTGCTCGACCTGGCCACGATCGAGCAGGGTGAGGCGCCCCTCGAGATGGCACCGGTGGACCTGGGCGCGGTCGTTGACGAGACGCTTGAGCGGCTGCGCGGCTACGCCGAGCACCACTCGGTCTCGCTACAGGCCGATGTCTCGCCGGAGACGGGCACGCGCACGGTGTCGGGCGACGCAGATCGCCTGGGTCAGATCCTGATCAACGTGGTCGACAACGCGATCCGCTATTCGCCTGTCGGCGGCGAGGTCGTCGTCCATGTCCGTCCGTCCGAGTCGGAGGTGGTGGTCGAAGTCACCGACCAGGGAGCGGGCATCGCTCAGGCCGATCTCGAGCGGATCTTCGAACGCTTCTACAAGGGTGATCGCGCCCGCTCACGGGGCCGCGGCGGCACGGGTCTCGGGCTGGCGATCGCGCGCCACATCGCCGAGCGTCATGGCGGGCGGATGTGGGCCCGAAGCGAGCCCGGCAAGGGCGCGCAGCTGTTTCTCGCGCTGCCGCGCGCGGAACCAGCCAGAGCTGGCTAGGGCAGGTCGACCAACACCTGGTCGGGGTGGTCGGGACAGTCGGGGCAGATCAGCTCTGCGCGCAGCGTGAGCGTGAACTCCGTGGGCGGCAGAACCGTGCGTCTGACCGCGAGCACGACGCCCTGGCTGCGCAAGTCGTCCGAGCACGGTTTGCCGACGAATTGGCTGCTGTCCCACTCGCCGTAGACGTGAGCGGCCTCAGCATCGACCACGAGGTGCTGGAAAGTCTCCGGACAGCTCGAGGAGCCGGCCATGCCCAGATATACGACCACCTCGGTGGCGAAGCTGACAACAGGTGGCGGTCCGGAGGCGCTCGAGCGCGCCCAGCCGGCTTCGAAGTCGGTCGCGTTGTCGATCACGGCGACCGTGAACGGGCCCTCGATCAGCAGCAGGTCGCTGGCGAGGATCCGCACGGCGCCGGGCGCGGAGGAAGGAGACGCGCCGGCGCAGGCGGCGAGGAGGAGGACCGCCATCAGAACGCCGACGCGCATCTCGGCCTATGACGTGGCCGTGGGCGCGAGTGTTCCGGCGAGGACCAGCAGGCCCAGCGCGATCACGATGAAGTTGCCGAGCAGCACGGTCGGGAGGCGCAGCCGGTGGCCAGCGCCGCGACCAAGAAGGGCGCCAAAGACGGCGAGCAGCGACTGCCAGGAGAGCGAGGCGAGGAAGGCCGCGCCGGCGAACACCAGCCGCTCACTGATGTCACCCAGGAAGGGCAGGCCCACGGTGAGCGCGGCGAAGTAGATGACGGTCGCGGGATTGAGGAGCGTCAATCCCAGCACCGCCAAGTAGGTGCGGCCATGGGGTCGATGGGCTGGCAGGTGCGCGCCGGTGTCGCGGTCGCGCGACTGCCAGGCAGACATCAATCCGTACACACCGATGAGCACGAGGACGATGCCCCCGACCACCCGCAATGGACCCTCGAGCGGACCGACCAGCGCGGCCACACCCGCTCCCGCCAGGGCGGCGATCGTGGCGTAGATGAGGTCCGCTGTAGCTGCCCCTGCTCCCGCCGCGAGTCCCTGGCGCAGACCTTGGGTCAGGCCGATATGGATGATCAGCACGGCGATCGCGCCGACCGGGATGGCGATGGCGTAGCCGGCTAGGGCACCGGCG
>DATBRX010000223.1:0-3907 GCA_036560085.1 Candidatus Limnocylindrales bacterium | reverse complement strand
CCAGAACGCCGGCGATCTCCACGAGCCGGACGAGAGGGACGTTCGGAAAGTCGAAGCGCTCCAGGCGGTTGAGCTCGGCCTGTTGCCAGCCAAGTTCCGTGGCGATCGCACGTTGGCTCACGTTGGCCGTTTGGCGCTCCTGGCGAAGCTCGGTGATCAAGCCGCGCAGCAGCTCGTGGCCGCGCCGATGCGCCTTGTGCCTGCGTGTCTCCCGGGTTGCCACGGGAACAAGCGTGATCAACTCGGCTTCACGCCCACTTATCGGACGATTGACGTGTGTGACTGATCAGCCGAGATGTACCTGAGTCGCTGCGGCGTAAGATCACGGCTGGATGTCCGTGGACTCGGTCGGGCTGAGATGCCCACGCTGCGATAACCCCGTTTCGGCCGACGCGCGCTTCTGCGCGAGCTGCGGCCAGTCGCTCACGCCTGAGAGCGACGAGGCTGTCGCCGCGCGCCAGGCGCGGCTCGCGGCCGCCGCCCCGGCGCCGCTCGTGGAGAAGATGCGTGCGGCCAAGCTGACCGGCGAGCGCAAGGTCGTGACCGCGCTGTTCGCGGATGTCGTCGGCTCCACGACGCTCGCCGAATCAATGGACGCCGAGGATTGGACACAGATCATCAACGAGGCGTTCGACCTCATGTCCAAGGCGATCTTCCACTACGAGGGCACGATCGCCCAGCTCCAGGGTGACGCCCTGCTGGCATTCTTCGGCGCGCCGGTGGCTCACGAGGATGATCCGGAGCGCGCCGTTCGCGCGGCGCTGGACATGATCGAGTCGATCAACGAGTACGCCGCGCAGCTCAAGCGCACGCACGACATCGACTTCCGCATCCGCGCCGGCATCAACACTGGGCCGGTCATCGTCGGCAACGTCGGCTCCGACCTGCGCTACGAGTACACGGCACTCGGTGACGCCGTGAACGTCGCCGCCCGCGTCCAGACCGCGGCCCAGCCGGGCGATGTGCTGATCAGCTCCATGACCCAACGCTACGTCGAACCCGTCTTCGAGTTCGAGGACCTGGGCGACGTCCAGGTCAAGGGCAAATCCGAGCCGGTGCACCTCTACCGGGTGACGGGACTGCGTGCCGAGGCCGGGCCTAAGCGCGGTTTGTCGGGGGTTGGTCTTTCGAGCCCCCTGGTGGGGCGCGCAACTGAATTGAAGACGCTGACCGAGCTGTTCGACGTGGCCAAGGCGGGCCGCGGTCGGCTGGCGGTGATCCTGGGCGAGCCGGGCCTGGGCAAGTCGCGACTGCTCGTCGAGCTCCGCAACGCCGTCGGCGCGGATATTGCGGACCGCGGCGTGCCGGCCGCCGCGACCTGGGTCGAGGGCCGCTGCGTCAGCTACGGGCGCGCCCTGCCCTACCACCTCGTGTTCGACCTGGTCTGGTCGCTGCTCGGCATCCCGCGCGGCGAGACCGGCAACGTGCCGCGCGAGTCGATCGACGCGCGCATCGACGCGCTGCTGGGTGCGGACGCGGCCGACGTGAAGCCGTACATCGCCCACCTGCTCGCCCTGCCGCTCAACCCGGCCGAGGCGGACCGCCTGCAGCTGGACCCGGAAACCCTGCAGGGGCGCTACGTCAGCGCCATCGCACGTATCGTGCGCGGCCTTGCGGACAAAGGCCCGCTCGTGCTGGTAACGGAGGACATCCACTGGGCCGATCCAGCGTCGGTCGAGATCCTCGTCCAGCTGGTGCCGCTGCTCACGCCGCTACCGGTGCTGGGCCTCTTCGTAAGCCGCGTCGAGACCGACGCGCCCGGCTGGCGGCTCATCTCGCAGATCAAGGCCGGCTTCGGCGATGCGGTCACCGAGATCCGGTTGCAGCCGCTCGATGAACAGTCATCGCGCGAGCTGGTGTCGAACCTGCTCGAGATCGAGTCGCTCCCCGAGGACGTGCGCCAGGCCATCTTGAAGCGCTCCGAGGGCAACCCGTTCTTCGTCGAGGAAGTTATCCGGATGCTCATCGGCCGCGGCGCAATCGTCTCCGCCGGCGACCACTGGACCGCGACCTCGGACATCGGCCAGGTCGAGATCCCGGAGACACTGCATGGCCTGCTGCTCGCGCGCATCGACCAACTGCCCGACTCGGCCAAGCGCTCGCTGCGCGTCGCCGCCGTGATCGGCCGCCAATTCCAAGTACGCGTCCTGGAGCGCGTGCTCGAGGAGTCACCCGCATGACAACCGACCTCGCGCTCGACACGCTCGAGGCCCGCGGACTCATCCGCCTCGCCACGGCCCAGCCCGAGCTCGAATACCTCTTCCGCCACGCCCTGTTGCAGGACACGGCATACGAGTCGCTGCTCAAGCAGGAACGGAAGGCCCTTCACCAAGTCGTCGGCCAGGCGCTCGAGCAGCTCTATCCCGATCGTGTCGGCGAGATGGCGGCCGTGCTGGCGCGACATTTCGAGCAGGCAGGCGATACGGACAAGGCGGTCGATTACCTGTCAGCAGCCGCCAAGTTCGCCATCGACCGCAACGCGATCACGGAGGCATACGAGCTGTACGGCCGCGCCTCGGCGCTGCTTCCGCCGTACGACCCGGCCGACACGGCGTCGGTCCGCCAGCGCCGCATCCAGGTCACGCTTGGTCGCGCCCAGGCCGGCTTCACCTTCCTTGGCGACGACGAGTACCTGGCGCTGCTCGAGCCGCTCGTCGAGCAATCCGCGGCCCTGGGCGATCTGCGCCTGGAGGCGGAAGTCCATCTCGCGATAGCCCTGGGTCGGCAGATGCGCGGCGGGCGGTCGTTGTCCGATCACGCGCTCAAGCGCTCGCTCGACCGGGTGGACGAGATCGGGCGCGAGCTGAACGATCCGTTAATCGGCGCGCTGTCCAGCTCCATAGTGGGCTTGTACGAGATCTTCAGTGGCCGAATGAGGGCGGGCATCGCACGCCTCGAAGAGGTTCAGCCGCTGCTCGCCCAGAAGCGTGACTTCGTTGGCTCGTCGTTCGCGCTGGTGGCCCTGTCGTTCGGCTACTCGCGCCTGGGCGAGTGGGCCAAGGCCGAGGAGGCGGTGCGCTTTTCGCGCGAGCTCGCCGAGCAGGGCGACGTCGTCGTCCGCGTCGACGCGATGATCGGCGAGTCAACGCTGCACTCCATTCGTGGCGACCTCGACAAGGCGGTCCCGCTGGCAATGCAGTGCGCCCAGCTGGCCGAGGAGGCCGGTGCTTCAGCATGTGTCGTGGCAAGCAACTTCGTCCTGGGCGACGCGTACATGCGCCAGAACCAGTTCGGCGCAGCCAAGATCGCATTCGACCGCGGCGACGAGATTGCCCAGGTGACCGAGCAGCGCATCTTCCGCCCGTCGATCGCGGCGTACCTGCGGTCGCTCGCGGCCAGCATGGGCGACTACCGGCTGGGCGACAAGACGTTCGAGCAGGCGATCGCCGAGGCGCGCGAGATCGGCGACATCTGGGGCGAGACGACGATCGTCTGGAAGCGCGCGGAAACAGAGCTCAAGAGACCTGCCGAGCAGCGCAACCAGGCGCAGATGCTGGCCGACTTCGAAACGGCCTACAACTCGTTCCTGGAAATGGCCGCGCGACCGTTCTGGGCGCGAGTGCTGCGCGAGTGGGGCCACGCGCTGATCGCGACCGGCGCCGTCGCGGAAGGTCAGACCAAGCTGCGTGACGCGCTCGCGCAGCTCGATGAGTTGGGCATCCGCTCTGAGGCTGATGCGCTGCGGGCGGAGCTCGCCGCCTAGTCCTGCTCCCTGCGCCAGGTCACGGTGCGGCGTAGCCGATCGACACCGCCCACGATCGTTGCCCCCGCGGCATCGACCATGCGCTTGGCTCGCTCGACGGCCGCGGCCGGGCCGCGCACGATGTCACCGGCTCGTCCTGGTCGATGACAGGACGCTGGTCGCGACGATGATCAGGATGCCCACCCAGCTCAGCAGCGAGGCGTA
>DATBRX010000222.1:0-9517 GCA_036560085.1 Candidatus Limnocylindrales bacterium | reverse complement strand
GGCGTCACGCTGGGCTACGACGTGACCGTGTCCGGCATCCTCACCTTGAGCTCAGGCAACGTCACTGCGGCTCCCTACACGCTCTCGATCGCGTCGACCGGTTCCGTATCACGCACCAGCGGCCACATCGTCGGCAACATGCGCAAACACGTCGCGACCGGGGCCGCGGTGGTGACCTTCGAGATCGGCGACGCGACGCAATACGCGCCGGTCACGTTGACGTTCGCCTCAGTTGACGTCGCCGGTGATCTGATCGCGTCGACAACCGCTGGCGATCACACTGCCCTTGCGTCATCGGCCATCGATCCCGCCCAGAGCGTCAACCGCTTCTGGAGCATGTCTGCGATCGGCTTGTCGTTCACCACGGCCAGCGCAGATTTCACATTCGGTGCGGGTGATCTCGATGCCGGCGCAGATACGACGGACTTCGGAGTCGCGCGCTACTCATCCGGCGCGTGGGACACGCTGACGACGCAGACCCAGAACCCGACCGGCACCAGCGCGACCGGCATCACAGCCTTCGGCGACTTCGCGGTGGGGGAGCTTGCGCCCGGAGCGTTGCACCACTTCACGGTCACTGCGCCGGCCACAGCTGCAGTTGCCAGCGCCTTCGACGTGACAGTCACAGCCGTCGATGCGTCCGGCAACCGCGTCGGCTCCTATGTCGGAACGGTCACCTTCTCGAGCTCTGATCCGCATGCAGTCTTCTCGCCCGCCAGCTACACGTTCCTGGCCGCTGACCACGGGACTAGGACGTTCAGTGCCGTTGCGACGCTATACCGCGCGGGCACCCAGACCGTCTCGGTTTCGGACGGCGCCATCACCGGGACGAGTGGCGCGATAGCCGCGAGCGCCGGGGCATTCGTGCAGCTGCAGATCCTCGTGCCCGGTGAAGCTGCCGACCCGGGCTCGGTCACCGGCAAGACGGGCTCGCCGACCGCGCAGACGGCGCACACGCCGTTCTCCGTGACCGTGAACGCGGTCGATAGTTACTGGAATGTCGTGATCGCGACCGACACCGTCGCGATCACCTCTTCCGACGCGAACGCCGTATTGCCGCCCAACGGCGCCCTGGTAGACGGCAGCGCCACTTTCAGCGTCGCCGCGGAGACCGGGGGCGCGACCACAGTGACCGCCACGGACATGACTGATGGCACCAAGACCTCGTCCACCAGCCCAGCGATCGCCGTAACCAATACGGCCCCGGTCGCAGCCGCCGACAGCTACGAGATGATGGCGGACAACACGCTGCTGGTCAGCGCGGCCGGTGTCCTGGCCAACGACTATGACGCCGAGTCGCAGCCCCTGACTGTCGGTGCGCCGCGTCCTGCCAGTGGGCCGGCACACGGCAGCCTGACGCTCAACGCCGACGGATCGTTCAGCTATACGCCCATGGCTGGCTACTCGGGCCCCGATTCGTTCACCTACACCGCGGCGGACGTGGGGATGACTTCGGCGCCGGCCACGGTCACCATCACGGTGCGTGATCACTCCCTGATCTCGACATCCGGGTGGGGCACGTCCTTCGAGAGCTCGCGCTTTCTCGATCTGACCTATCCCGCGTACGTGGCAGCGGGCGCGATCGTCGATGGCGCCACGCTGAACCTGTCCTACCGATCACTCGATGGCGCGGGCACGCTGTGCTACTACATCGAGGTCTACAACGGCTCGACGCTCATGGCCACGCATGGCAGCGCCGGCGCGCCCATCTCGTGCAACTCTGGGCCGGCCTACGCGGCCGACGCGATCGACCTGTCCGAAATCGTGTCGGCCGATGCGGCCAACCACGTGACCATCCGGATCTACATGCGCGATTCAGCCGGGGCGCGGTCGCAGATCAACGGTGCGATGCTGGCGGTCAGCTACTCGGTGCCGTAGGGACCAGATCATCGTCGCCACGTGTTGCGCGGCGGCAACGGCGCTAGGCCGAAAGTACTCAACGCGACTACACCAAAGTCCCACTATCATGGCCCACGGAATGCCCACCCGTGTGCGGCCGTCAAGGTTGAACCCAAGGCGTCTCGGCTGGTTGCTGGCGGCCACCTTCATCGCGTGGGTTGCCCTGTCCGGGCCGGCCATCGCGTGGTCGCCGCTGGCAGTTTCCGGGACGTGCACTGACGCGACGCACGTCACCTGGACCATCCAGGCCAGCCACACCGAATCCGACCACCACGTCGATTTCGCCACGAACTCATCGTTCACCGGCTTCACCACGTACCTGCTTGACAGCACAACGCTGCGCCAGACGGTGGTTACCGCGTCGTCGATCAGCCAGGTATGGGTCCGCTGGTCGGCCGACCACAACGTCGTGTCGACCGGATATCACGGTGCCTGCCCGACGCCCACGCCAACACCGACCAAGACCCCGACTACAGATCCAACTCCCACACCGACCCCGACACCGACACCCACACCGACCCCGACACCGACCCCCACACCCACGCCCACGCCCACGCCGACGCCCACGCCCACGCCGACGCCCACGCCCACGCCGACTCCGACTCCGACGCCGACTCCGACGCCTACGCCGACTCCGACGCCTACGCCGACGCCTACGCCGACTCCGACGCCTACGCCGACGCCTACACCCACGCCACCCGTGTCTCCAACCCCGACGCCCACGTTGCCTGACACCGCCAGCCCGAGCTCGGGTCGGAGTGGCGGCAACAACGGTCAGTCCCTGATTGCCGTGCTCCTGATCGCGGCGGTCGCCGCCGCCGTGGCCCTGCTCGGGACCGCCCGCAGGACGCGCCGCGGCTGGGTCGCGCGCAGACCGGTCGCGGCTGGCGTGTGGTCGACCAGCCCCTACAGGCCCGTCCGCCGAGGCTGAATCGCGCCCCGGCCCGCCCCACCCGAGGGTCCGCGCCCTTGGGGGACGTTCGGGCTATGTGCGCCGGGCAACGGTTCTTGGATAACTAGTTCCCACGCCCTTATCTGGTGCCTGCAACCCGTGCCCCTCTCGCCGCCGCCACATCGCGACGACACCCCCGCCCCGCCAAGCCCATTGCGGCTGGTCCGCCTGCGTTTGCGCCTCGCCATGCTCACGATGGCGGTGGTGCCGATGGCCATCTCCATGGCCCTGATCAACGCCGTGCTCACGCCAATGGAAAACGGCCAGGCCGTGTACGTGCTGGCCGTGATGGTCGGCCTCACGTTGCTGCTGATCGCTCTGACCGTCTGGATGTCGCGCCAGGTCCTGCGTCCGGCCGAGGAACTCGAACGTTCGCGCACGGATCTGCGCAAGATGTACGAGGTTGCGCGCGCAGACTCGCTGCGCGATGGCCTGACCGGGCTCGGCAACCACCGCGCCTTCCAGGAGGAGCTCGATCGCGAGCTGGAGTGGTACCAGCGCTACAAGGTGCCGATCGCTCTCCTTCTGATCGATCTGGACGACCTCAAGCTGGTCAACGATTCGGCGGGCCACGCTGCCGGCGACGAGATGCTGCGCGAGATGGGCAAGCTCATCGCCGTCTCAGGGCGCTACGCCGATCGTGCCTTCCGCATCGGCGGCGACGAGTTCGCGATCCTGCTGCCGCACACCGATGTCGACGGCGCCCTGCAAATCGCGCGCCGTCTGCAGGAGCGCGCAATGCAGCCTCGCTCGGGCGCCCGGCCCATCCCCTTTTCCGGTGGCGTCTCAGCGTGCCCGATGCTGGCCACGACGCGCGCCCAGCTCTACGCGCAGGCGGATGCGGCGCTCTATTGGTGCAAGCGTCACGGCCGAGCATCGATTGACGTCTTCCACCCGGTTCGGGACCGAGCGGCCAACCAGGAAGCAAGCAACGAACTGTCCGCCGCGATCGCGAAGGTTGTCACCGACCGACTGGTCCGGCCGGTGTATCAACCCATCGTCGACCTGACCACGGGCCGGGTGATCGGCTTCGAGGGGCTGTCCCGCCCGACCGCCGAATCCGGCTTTGCCGATCCCGGCTCGATGTTCAGCGCGGCTGAGGCGGTTGGCCGCACGGTCGAGCTCGACCTTTCGTGCCTGCATGCGGTAGTCGCCGGCGCACGCCACATGCCGGTCGACCAGATGCTGTCGATCAATATCTCGCCGCGCACTCTGGAGGCGCCGCACTTCTCGGCGGACGCGCTCATGGCCCTACTTGCCCGGTATGCGATCGCGCCGGACCGCGTCGTCGTGGAGCTGACCGAACGTGAAAAGGTGGAGGACCTGAACCGCCTCCAGGCCAACCTCGGGGCACTGCAGCGCCACGGCCTGCGCATCGCGGCCGATGACGTGGGCGCCGGCAACGCCGGCCTGCGCCTGCTGAGCCAGATGCGGTTCGACATCGTCAAGGTCGACCTGTCGCTGGTCCAGGAGGGCACTGAGCGCGACTCGTCACGGGCCGTCCTGCGCTCGCTGCGCGAGCTCGCGGCACGCTGGCAGGCATACGTTATCGCCGAGGGTCTGGAGACGGCGTCACAGCTGCGCATGGTGCGCGAGCTGGGCATCACCGCGGGTCAGGGATACCTGCTTGGGCGGCCCATGTCCGAGCCGAACCTGCTCACTGTCGATCTCGCCGCGCTCGAGGCCGGCGGCACGGTGCTGTCGCGGCCTGTGGCACTGGACGAGCGCGCGATGAACGCGGCTGCGGTCGGGCCCAACTAGGCGTCCCGGCCTGGGGCCATGCGCCCAGCCGATAGACTCGGCCGCGTGAACAGCCGGCCGCTCAAAGTAGGAGTTCAGCTTCCAGAGGTCGAGCGCCTCGTTGGCTGGCCGGAGCTGCGCGACATGGCGCACACCGCGGAAGACGTCGGCTTCGATTCGCTGTGGGTGGGCGACCACCTGCTGTATCGGCGACCCAGCGGCAATGTCGGTCCGTGGGAGGTCTGGACGACACTCGCGGCGCTCGCCGCGGCGACGAAACGCGTCGAGATCGGACCGCTTGTCGCCGCGACCTCCTTCCATGCCCCGCCGATGCTGGCCAAGATGGCGGCGACCGTCGACGAGATCAGCGGCGGGCGGCTCATCCTGGGCCTGGGCGCGGGCTGGAACGAGCCCGACTACACCGCCTTCGGCTTTCCATACGACCAGCGGGTCAGCCGCTTCGAAGAGGCCTTCACGATCATCCGCACGTTGCTGCGCGAAGGGCGGATCGACTTCGAGGGCAAGTTCTACACGGCACGCGACTGCGAGCTGGTGCCACGCGGCGCTCCGGCGCAGCATCCCAATGGCCCGCCGCTGATGGTTGGCTCGACGTCACGGCGCATGCTCGCCATCACCGCACCGCACGTCGACGTGTGGAACGAGTGGCACGACAAGTTCGCGAATCAGCCGGAGAACCTCGCGCCGCTGATGGCGCAGGTCGATGAGGCGGCGCGCGTCGCCGGTCGCTCGCCGGCAGACATCGCGCGCACCGTCACAGTGCTGGTTCACCTGACTGGCGGCAAGGGCCGGAGCAGCTCCTACGCGGAGCCCACGCCACCCCATGACGGTACGAAGCCCGCAGAGATGGCCGCCACCCTGCGCCGATACGCGGACGCCGGCATCAGCCACGTCCAGTTGGTGCTGGATCCCATCACCGTCGAATCGATCGCCGAGTGCGCGCCCATCCTCGAGGCGCTCGACAAGGGCTGATGCGAATCGTCGACAGCCTGCCGTGGGTCGTCTCTGTGCTCGTGTTCTCACTGGCATTCGGCTCGTTCGCCTTCGTGGTCGTCAGCCGCTGGCGAACCGATGCGACGCGCGGCTACCTGGGTTTCACAGCGTTCTGCGCCGGTCTGCTCGCGCTTTTCGCGCTGGCGACGAAGCTGTTGGGCCCTCCGGCCGCGACCGAGGAGGTGGTTCGCATCGGCCCGGCCGACCTGTTCATGCTTCGGCAGGTCGGTCTTGGGGTCTTTGCCGCGGCATCGTTGCTCTATCCGATGTTTATTCGGCGCGCGCGCGTAACGCTGGTCCTCGAGCTCGCCGGCGTCGCGGGCGGGGCGACTGCCTTGGCTGCTGCCGCGTTCGGCTGGGCGGCTACGGCCGTCGACGGTGTACCGCTGCTCGTCCAGCTCGTCGTGCTATCGCTCGCGACGGGGGGTTCGATGGCCGCAGTGATCCTGGGTCACTGGTATCTCGTGACGCCCAAGATCTCGGAGAAGCCGCTGGTGCTGCAGGCGAGGCTGCTCCTCGCGGTGATCGGGCTTCAGGTTGTCCTGTTCGTCGTGTGGACGACGCTCGGCGGCGGTCCGGGCCAGGGTGCGTTCGACGCCTTCAGCGGCAGCAACCTGCTGCTTGTGATCCTGCGCCTGGTGGTGACGCTGATGTTCCCGCTCGCCCTGACCTGGATGGCGTGGCGTACGGCGCTGACGCGCTCGATGGAATCGGCGACCGGACTGTTGTACATCAACCTGGCGGCGGTCATGGCGGGCACCATTGGTGCCGCGGCGTTGTACATCTCTAGCGGGCTGCTCCTCTGATGCACGTCACCGTCCGCCTGTTCGCGATCCTGCGCCAGCAGGCCGGCTGGCGCGAGCGCCAGATCGAGCTGCCAGAGAAGGCGACGATCGAGGACGCGTGGCAGGCGCTGGTCGCGATCGCGCCCGCGCTCGCCGGCTCACGCGAGGTCGTGCGCTTCGCGCGCAACCGCGAGTACAGCGCGGCGGAAACGCGGCTCGAGGACGGTGACGAGCTCGTCCTTATCCCGCCAGTGGCCGGCGGCAGCGACGACACCCTGTTGCACATCGCGATCCGGGAGGAGCCCATCGACGACGCAGTGATAACCCAGCTGCGCAATCTCGTGCCAACCGCGGCCGACGGAGCGGTCGTCGTCTTCGTGGGCCAGACACGGGAGACGCCTGGGACGCCCGCCCCGGGCCAGGGGCAAGCCGCGGCCCAGCACGAGGGCGAACGCGTCGATCGTCTGGAGTACGAGGCATTCGAGGAGATGGCGCTCGACGTGCTGCGGGCGATCGGCGCGGAGATCGAGGCACGCTTTGGTGTGCGGCGCCTGGCGATCGTCCACCGCAGCGGCAGCGTGGCGGTCGGCGAGGCGAGCGTCGTGATCGTGGCCGCGGCCGCCCACCGCGCGGCTGTCTTCGACGCCGCGCGCTATGCCATCGAGGAGCTCAAAGCCCGCGCACCCATCTGGAAGGCCGAGCACTTCGCGAGCGGTTCGGTCTGGTTGGGCGCGCCCGCACGCGAGGGTCCATCACCGGAGTAGGCAATCCCGCCCTTTCTCTATGCTTTGTGGATGGTGAGCTATGACTGAGCCCCGCAACGTCACACCGGACGGCGCCCAACCGGACGACTTCCACCGGAACTACTACAACGAGCGTGCCCAGGGCCCCGAATGGGCTGCGTGGGGCTGGGGCCGTCGCGGCTGGAGCTTCCCCTGGCTGGGCGTCCTGCTCGTGCTTGTCGGTGTTGGCCTGCTGATCCAGTATTTCGTGCCCGGCGTCAGCTCCGGGACCCTGGTGCTCACGGCAATCGCGCTCGCATTACTTGCGGCGTGGCTGTTCGGCCGCTCGCGCTGGGCGGTGGTACCCGGATTGCTCATTCTCGCCCTCGCCCTCGCCGGCCTGGCGCGCGAGCTGAACGTCTACTCCGGCCCCGGCCTGACAGCGGGCGCCCTCGCCGTCGCCTTCCTGTTGATCTGGGTGCTCGACTATTCGCGCGGCGTGCGCAGCACCTGGCCGCTGTGGGGTCTGGCCATCTTCGGCCTGATCGCGTTGGTCCAGGCGTCGGGCCGAATCTCCGGCATCCCTGAGCTGGGCGCGCTGTGGCCCGTGCTGATCATCGTCATCGGAGTGCTCTTGCTGATGTCGGCGCGCCGAGGTCCGGGAGTGCCCGGCCGCGGCTAGCCGCTGACCTCCGTAAAGAGCTCGCACGTCTTGAGCGTGACGTCGCCCTTGCCCAAACCACCGCAGATGAGCACGCGGCCGTCCGCGAGCGTCACCATCAACGCTCCACTTGTCGCGCTGTGCAGGTCCTCTGTGTTGGTCCAGCTGTCTGTCGCGCTGTCGTATGCCTCGCAGCCGCGCAGGTAGGCCGAGCCGTTAAAGCCGCCACACACGAGTCCGTTGCCGTCTGCCATGGTGACGTAGGACGCTGCGAAGCGGCGATCGCCCAACGGGGCCGTCGCGGTCCAAACGGTCGCACCGCTGCGCGGATCGAAGATGTCGCTTTCGCGCTCGACGCCGGAGTTGCTCTGTCCGCCGGCCAGGATCACGCGGCTGTCACCCAGGAGAACGATTGCGTGTCGGTCGCGCGCGATTGTCATTGGGCCGATCTGCGAGAACGTGCCGATCCGAGGGTCATAGATCTCGGTCGAGTTCGTCGGTGTCCCGTCCCCAACGCCGTCCGAGCCGCCCGTCACGATAACCCGGCCATCGGCCATCTTGACTGCGCGCCCGGCTTCGCGTGTCGTGTGCATTGATCCGGTGGGGCTCCAGGTACCGGCTATCGGGTCGTAGACCTCGGCTGAATCGAGCGCGCCACCGCCCTGCTTGTTGCCGCCCATGACCAGGACCCGGCCGTCGTCGAGGCGCACTCCCTGGAAGCGAGCGCGAGCGACACCCATCGGACCGGTCGGGCTGAAGGTGTTCGTGGCCGGATCGAACAGCTCCGCGCTGGTCAGCAGGTCATCGCCGCCAGATCCGTATCCGCCGGCAAGCAGCACGCGGCCATCAGCGAGCAGCACAACGATCGCGTAGACGCGGCGATCGCCCATGGACGCGACATCCGTCCAGGTGTCGGTAGCCGGGTCGTACACCTCGGCGCTGTCGAGGATGTCTGTTGACTCCGTTTCGCCACCCGCCGCGAGGACGCGGCCGTCGAGCAGCCGGACGGCATCATTGCCGCGCCGTGGGTGGTTCATCGACGCGACGTTGACCCACGTGGTCGGGGTCACGAATGGCGGCGGCGCGTCGGTTGGTGCCCTGGTGGGAACGTCAGTGGGCGCAAGGGTCGCGGTTGCGCCAGGCGTTGATCCCGCTGTCGGTGCGGGAGAGATCGTGGGCGCGCCGGTCATGGTTGAGCCGGGCGCTGCCGTCGGTTGTGACGTGGGTGACGCAGTGGGCGAGCCGCAGGCTGTGATCAGCAGGCAGATCAGCGCGATTGCGCGACGGTAGGCCACGAGTCCCTCCTCAGGTGCCGACGTGCTTTGGCGACGAATGCTACTTCGTGTAGACGCCCGCCGGGTCCAACTCCTCGCGGATCATGCGCAGCTCGGCGTCGCTCGGCGGCGGTGTCTGGGCGAGCGTCGAGGCGACGCGCGGCGTCCAGCCCATCGCGCCCCTGACCTGGTCGAGCGTCACGCCCTCGTGCAGCGCATCGAGCTGCAACTCGCCATCGACCGGGTGGTAGACGCCGAGGTCGGTCACCACGACGCGCACGCGCGTCCCGACCGAGGTGCGGAAGTCGAGCCGCTCAACGAACGAGCGCGGCGACTGGCGCATGATCACGAAGATCGACTTCGCGTTCTGGGCGATCTCACACGCGCCCCCGGAGCCGGGCAGCCGCGTCTTGGGCGTCTCGTACGGCCCGATCACCGTTGAGTTGAGGTCGCCATGGCGATCGATCTGCGCC
>DATBRX010000221.1:0-18545 GCA_036560085.1 Candidatus Limnocylindrales bacterium | reverse complement strand
CGGGCAGAGCGTCGAGCTGAGCGCCGTCGTGAAGGCCGACGCCTACGGCCACGGCCTGGTCCCGGTCGGTCGGGTGTTCGAAAACGCCGGCGCGGACCGTCTCTGCGTCGCCG
The DNA here is from genome assembly GCA_036560085.1 of Candidatus Limnocylindrales bacterium. GTDB lineage: Bacteria > Chloroflexota > Limnocylindria > Limnocylindrales > CSP1-4 > JALYGJ01. Next base: position 18,432 of record DATBRX010000221.1, on the reverse strand, counting down.
GCATCGACGAGGCGACCGCGCTGCGGGCTGGCGGCATCAGCCTGCCGATCCTGGTGCTGTTCCCGATACCCGCCGCGGACGTTGCCCGTGCCGCGGCCGAGCGCTTTGAGATCGTCGCTTCCGACGCGTCGACTATCGCGGCGACACTCGGCGCGTGGCGCGAGACCATGCCGCCGGCAGAGACGGAGCTGAGTGTCCACCTTGAGGTCGAGACCGGACTGGCGCGCGGCGGCTTCAAGCCGGACGCCGTGGCCGCCGCCGCACGCCAGATCACGGCCACGCCGGCCGTCCGCCTGGTCGGTCTCTGGTCGCACCTCGCCCGGTCGGAGGATCCCGCCGCGACGGACGCCCAGGTGGCGGCCTTCGAGGCGGCATCACAAGCCGTGCACGATGCGGGCGTCGAGCTGCCGCCGCGCCACATATGCGCCACCGGCGGCCTGTTCGCCGGCCGCGCCCCACTCTACGAGGGCGTGCGCGTAGGGCTGGGCCTGTACGGACTGCTGCCCGACGACTTCCCGGTGGGCGCCGGCCAGAGATCGGCCGTGGCGAAGCTGCGACCGGCCATGGCCGTCAAGTGCCGGCCGCTGCGCGTGGAAACCTTCGCGGCCGGCACGCCGGTCAGCTACGGCGGCCTGTGGACGGCGCCGCGCGAGTCGCGCATCGCGACCCTGCCGATCGGCTACGGCGACGGCTGGGTACGGGCCTATTCGCCATTCGCCGGCGCCCTGGTGCGCGGCGTCAAAGCCCCCTTGGTGGGCTCAATTGCCATGGATGCCGTCATGGCCGACGTGACCGATGTCGGAGACGTGGGGTTGGATGACGAGTTTGTGCTGATCGGCGCCCAGGAAGGGCGCGAGATCGTGACAAACGAGCTGGCGCGGCTGCGCACCACGATTCCCTGGGAAGTCGTTACAGGCATGGCCTACCGAGTACCCCGGGTGTACCATGCCGGCCCAGTACTAAAGGGCCTGCGCACGCTGGCAGGGGAGGCCCGGGTCGGTTCCAGCGCCGGGTAACGGGCGTGTCTTAGGGAGATCGATGAGCGAATACGGATCGGCCAACGAGCTGACCTTCGAGGACCCTGTCGAATCGCTGGCGCGCGAGATCCAGCTGTACGGCATGACGGGCCCGGCGATGATGTTCCTTGAGGCCAGCCGGCCCTACCGCGCGCTCGGCAGCCAGGCGATGGTCTTCTTCGACCCGGTGCTGCGCACTATCTTCGGCAGCGGATCGGACGCCATGCAGCGCGTCCTGTCCGACGAGGGCGGCATCGAGCGCCTTATCGAGCGTCTCGAGGAGATCGACGAGGAATCCGGCTACGACGCCTGATCCCGCAGCCGTCTGACTCTCAAGTCACCTGGAAGGTCCACGCTCCGACCTGCGACCCGCCCACGAACCATGTCACCTTGTGGGTGCCCTTCATCGACGAGGTAATGGTGTTTACGCGCTTGGCGCCCTGCGGCGCCGACTGCCCCGTGGCACATAGCTTTGTGCCGCTCGGAAACCTCACGCACACCTTGTAGGTAACCGACGCGTCGCGGCTCTTGAAGAAGGCGGCCTTGGCGCTGCTCTTCAGGCACGAGGTCGCGGCCGGCGCCTGCTTCGAGGTGCTGCACGCGACGTAAGTTACGTACCGGTTGGCGGCAAAGCTGGTTGCGGGAGTCGCAAGCAACGCCATCGCCACTACCAGCGCGGCGAACGCCCGGACGACTCTCATCGGGACCCCCTCAGGCTGTGCAAGTGACGTGCATCGTACGCCAACGGACTTTCCGGTAACTTCATCGAAATGACCGCGGCCGAACTGATAGCGCAATTGATGACTCACTCCAACGACGAGACGCGTGACTTCGCGGCCGCCTTGGCCACTGTTGCCCGTCCCGGTGACCGCATCGCGCTCGTGGGGCCGCTCGGCGCCGGCAAGACCCAGTTTGCCAAGGGTTTCGCGGCTGGCCTGGGCGTGCGCGAGATCGTCAATTCGCCCAGTTTCACGTTGATGGCCGAATACGCCGGCCGGCTGCCGCTCTTCCACCAGGACCTCTACCGACTCATCGGCGCGGAGGAGGCGCTGGGCGGCGGTATGTTCGATGAGCGCGGCCTCGAAGGGGTGACGCTGACCGAGTGGGCGGAGCGGCTCCCCGCCGAGCTCGATCCTGGCCGGTTGACCATCGCGTTCGACGTCGTGGGCGAGGACGAGCGGCGTATCAGCCTGAAGGCCGCGAACGATCAGCAGCGGCGCTACCTGGAAGCCGCGGCCGCCTGGTCCGCGCGGCAGGGCCAGTCATGATCCTTGTCCTCGACACCGCGACGCGGACGCCGGTCGTCGCCGTGGCGGCCACGGACGGCACGGTCATGGCCGACCGGCGCTGGCAGAGCCGCCATCGCCGCGGCGAGGAGCTGCTCGGCCGGATAGGGGAGGCCCTGGCCGAGATCGGCGCCGGCCGACGCGACCTGACCGGCGTGGTGGTCGGGACCGGCCCGGGCTCATTCACCGGCCTGCGCATCGGACTGGCCACGGCCAAGACGATCGCCTATGTGCTGGGCATCCCGATCGTGGGTGTGTCCAGCACGCGCGCGCTTGCGCTGGCAGCTGCGAAGGCGGACGCGTCCCTGGCCGAGGTCGCGATCGCGCTGCCGGCGGGCGCCGCGGATCGATATGTGCACCGCTTCCGAATCACCGGCGGGCTGCCCTTGGAGCTGGCCGAGCCGCAACTCACTGCGGCGCCACCCGCGAGCGGTGAGATCGACGGCGAGAGCGTCCAAGGCGTCGCCACCGCGCTGGCTCAGCTAGGCGCGGCCGCCCTCAGGACGGGCGAGACGGACGATCCGGCAACGCTCGTGCCCGCCTACGTGGCCCTGCCGCGCGGCCTCGCCCCCGCCGCGGCGGAGATGACATGGTCGCCCGACCTCCGCTGAAGCTGCGCGTCGAGCCGATGGGGCTCGAGGACGTGCCCGCAGTGCACCGCATTGAGGAACAGAGCTTCCCCATCCCATGGCCCGACTACGCCTTTCGCCAAGAGCTGCAGACCAACCGCCTGGCGCACTATCTCGTGGTCCGCAGTGGCAACGAGACGGTCGCCTATGGCGGCCTGTGGCTGCTCGTCGACGAAGCGCACATCACGACCTTCGCGGTCCTGCCCGAGTGGCGCCGGCAGGGCATCGGCGGCCGCCTGATGGTCGCGTTGATGGATCTCGCGCTCCGGCTCAACGCGCGGGTCATGACCCTCGAGGTGCGCCTCTCCAACCGCCCGGCACGCGACCTGTACGCGAAGTTCGGCTTCAAGCCGGTCGGTGTGCGCCCGCGCTACTACTCCGACAACGGCGAGGACGCGCTGATCATGACCACTGAGGCACTGACTGGCGCGCCTGTGACGGCGCTGCTTTTGAAGATGCGCGGCAAGTACGGCGAGGACGCGCCATGAGCGGGGGGAGCGGCCTCATCCTCGCGGTCGAGTCGTCGTGCGACGAGACCGCGGTCGCGGTCGTGCGCGACGGGCGGCGCATCCTGACCAACGTCGTCGCCAGCCAGGTTGCGCTGCACAGCGCGACCGGCGGCATCGTGCCCGAGGTCGCAGCACGGGCGCACCTGCGTTGGATGATCCCGGTGCTCGAGCAGGCGCGACGCGACTCGGGCATCAGCGATTGGCGCGAGCTCGAGGCCATCGCCGTCACTGAGGGCCCGGGGCTGGCCGGCTCGCTGCTGGTCGGGATCACCATGGCCAAGACCCTGGCCTGGCTGCACGATCTGCCGCTCGTCCCGGTCAACCACCTCGAGGGTCACATCTACGCCGCGTGGTTGCTGGACCCGGGCGAGGATGAGAAGCCGGTGCCGGAGTTCCCGGTCGTGGCGCTCGTCGTCAGCGGCGGCCACACGTTCCTGGTCGAGATGACGGACCACCTGCGCTACCGCCTGCTCGGGCAGACGGTCGACGACGCCGCGGGCGAGGCGTTCGACAAGGTCGGCCGGCTGCTCGGGCTGCCCTACCCGGGCGGGCCCGCGATCATGAAGGCGGCTGCAGGCGCTGTCAATCGGGGCCGCGTGTTTCCCCGGGCCTGGCTGGGCGAGACGTTCGACTTCTCGTTCAGCGGCCTCAAGACCGCCGCGCGGCGCGAGGTCGCCAGGGAGCTGGGCATCGATGTCGCACAGATGGGATCCGACGGCCAGGACCTGCCCGATTCGGCCGTCAGTGAGCTGGCCTACGGCTTCCAGGACTCGGTCGTCGACGTGCTCACGAAGAAGACCCTGCGCGCGGCCGATGAGATCGACGCGCGGACGATCGTGGTCGGCGGGGGAGTGGCCGCGAACTCCGTGTTGCGCAGCGCCATCGAGATGCAAGCCGAGGCCCACGGCATCCGCGTCGTCGTGCCGCGGCCGGGACTGTGCACCGACAACGCGGCGATGATCGGTGCCGCAGGCTTCTTCCGCGCCCGCGCCGGTGCCCGTGCCGGCTCCGACCTCGCCGCCAAGCCATCGCTCAAGCTGGCCGTGAGGGAGCCCAACTAGCCGGACCAGGCGGTTACGTCGGCCCGCGGCAATGTGACGTGTGGCCCGTGGATGAGCCGCGGCTGTGGCCTATACCAGCCAGACCAGAGGAGGAGCCCATGTCCGCCACGCTCACCCACTCCGCGCCAGTCGCGCAGCAACACCATGAGCGACTGATGAGCCATGTCGACCGCATGCCGGCGCTGGCCGACCTGATGGATCGCGGCACGGCCGAGGAACTCCGCGCCGCACTCTATGAGATGATCGACTTCATGGCCGAGGTGCTCATGCCGCACATGGAGGCCGCCGAGCGCGTGCTCTATCCCGAGCTCGAGCGAATGATGCAGAACCGCCACTCGATGACCCCCACCCGACGCGAGCACGCCGAAATCCGTGCCGGCCTGGCTGACCTCGCTCGGCTGCGCACCAGGGTCGCTTCGCCCTCTATCTCGCTCAAGGATCAGGTTGAACTGCGTCGAACGATCTTCCGCCTGTACGGCCTGCTCAAGGTCCACCTGGCAGAGGAGTTGCTGTACGCAGACATCGTCGAGAAGGGCGCTTCCCCTCAGGCCGAAGCGGCCCTGGCAGCGGCCATGGAGCACACCGGGACCGCTCGTTTCGGCTGACAGATTGGCGCGCGGCGCTGGCTATACTGCCGCGGTGCCTGGGTTAGCGCCCAACCGTACGTGGGCCGGATTCATCGCCGCCGCCCTGGTCGTCACGGCCTGCTCGTCGGCTCCGGCGAGTCCCACTCCCAGCGCCGCTCAGCCGACTGCGAGCCCCGTCATAACGGCCACGCCTGGCTCACCCGCGACGCCAACGCCGCTGCCGGCAACGCCAGGCCCTTCGCCCACGGTTCCGCTGCCGACCCTCTCCGTTTCATCCGTTTCCTCGACGGCCGCCCCCGAGGGCTCGATAACGGTCGAGATGGCCATCGATCTGACCAGGGCCTGTCCGCCCGCGCCTGGATGCCCGAAATACGAGCCGACAGAAATCAGCGCGGCTTCCGGATCGATCGTTCTCTACCTGGACAACACCTCCGGTGCGCCGCACAACTTCTTGCTCGGACACCAGATCGGCGCGCCGATCGCCTCATCTCCCAAGGTGTATGGGAGCCGGGCCATCACGTTCACGATCGAGAACGTGCCCGCAGGCCAGTACACGTTCTGGTGCAGCGTGGACAACGGCTATGGGCCGCACTACGAACGCGGCATGGTGGGGACGCTGGTCGTCAACTAGGGTCGGGCGCGGCGCGGATCGTCTTGCCACGTCGCGCGATGCCCTGGCGTTAGCCTTTGGCCAAGGTGACGACCGATCAACCGCGCGGTGCCGAGCAAACGGCGCGATATCTGAAGCAGCACGGCCTCGCGCCGCGCAAGCACCGCGGCCAGAACCATCTGGTCGACACGCAGGTGCTCGACGACATCGTGGCGTTGGCCGATCCGGCGCCCAGGAGGCACGTCCTCGAGATCGGCCCCGGGCTGGGCGTGCTGACGGCGGCAATCCTCGAGCGCGGCGCGCAGGTCACCGCGGTGGAGGTCGATGGCCGGCTGGCCACCCATCTTCGGAATCGGTTCGAGCGGGAGATCGGTGCCGGCTCTCTTCGGCTGGTCGAAGGCGACGCCCTGGACATACCGATCGCCGACGTGGCTGATCCACCCTACGACCTGGTCGCCAACCTGCCCTACAGCATCACCAGCCCGACGATGCACCATGTGCTGGGGGGCGAGCCGCGACCAGAGCTTTTCGTCGTGATGCTGCAGCGCGAGGTCGCCGAGCGGATCGCCGCCAAGCCGGGGGACATGAGCTACCTGAGCGTCTTCGTCCAGTACCACGCCGCAGTGCGCGTCGCGCGTATCGTGCCGGCCAGCGCATTCGAGCCCGCGCCGGAGGTTTCGTCGGCCGTGCTCGTGGGCGACGTCCAGCCGCGGCGCCTGTCCGAGGAAGCGGAGGAGCAGCTGTGGCGGCTCGTCCAGGCGGGCTTCCGCGAGCGGCGCAAGATGCTCCACAACGTGCTGCCGCGCCAGTTGCCGGGCGTTGGCCGCGAGCGCTTCGAGACCGCGCTGCGAGAAGTGGGCATCGCGACGAATCGCCGCCCGCAGACCGTATCTGTTGATGAGTGGCTCGCGCTCGCGGCCGTCCTGGGGCCGCTCGACTGATGCATGCCAATCCGCGCGCCAAGATCAACCTGACGCTGTCCGTTGGGGCGCGCGGCGCAGATGGCTATCACTCGCTCGAGTCGCTGATCCTCCGCGTCGGACTCTCCGACGAGCTGGTCGTGGCGTTTGCAGAGAGTGGCGCGGACACGCTCACGGTCACCGGGCTGCCGGGCTGCCCGGTCGAAGGCAACCTCGTGTTGCGTGCACTTGGCGCCGTGCGCCGCCGCCTAAGCCACGAGATGCCGCCGCTCGTCGCTCATCTCGACAAGCGCATCCCTATGGCGGCCGGGCTGGGCGGCGGCTCGTCGGATGCGGCCGCGGCCATCGAGGCGGCGGAGGTCATGTGGGGCGTTGGCCTCGCGCCGCAGGTGCGCGCCGAGATCGAGCTCGAGCTGGGCGCCGACGTCCCGTTCTTCGCCCGAGGTGGCGACGCGGCGCGGGTCAGCGGCCGCGGCGAGCACGTGGAGCGTCTGGCTGTGCCGGCGGGCGATATTGGCGTCCTGCTCGTGACGCCGCCCTTCGGGCTCAGCACCGCGCAGGTCTTCGCGCGCTTCGACGAGCTCGGCCCACCGCGGAGTGCGCTATCCGTCGACCTCGCGCGGGCGTTACGCGATCCGGCGTCGCTCCACGACGCGAACGACCTGTGGCCCGCGGCGGCGTCGCTCGAACCGCGCCTCGCCGAGATTCGGGACGAGCTTGAGCGCCTCACCCGTGCCCCGTGGATGATGAGCGGCAGCGGCTCGACCCTATTCGCGCTCCATGCGTCGCCGGCGGAAGCGGCTGAAGCCGGCAGGCTCCTGTTGTCGGCCGAATCGGAATCTCTCGGAGGCGCGATCATCAACGCCGTAGATCTGAGGGGACCAGAGCCACAGTGGAGGTATCCGTGAAGAAGGTCATCAGCACCAATGGCGCGCCGAGCGCGATCGGCCCCTACAGCCAGGGCATCGATACGGGGTCGCTCGTGTTCGTCGCGGGCCAGATCGGGCGCGAGGCGCAGAGCGGCGACCTGGCTGAGGGAGTCGAGGGACAGACCGAGCAGGCGATGAAGAACATCGCCGCGATCCTCGACGCCGCGGGCCTGTCGTGGGCCGACGTGGTGAAGACGACCTGCTTCTTGGCGGACATCGCCGATTTCGACGCGTTCAACGGCGTCTACAAGACTTTCGTGGTCGATCCCGCCCCCGCGCGTTCAACGTTCGCGGTCAAGGACCTGCCGCGCGGCGCGCGGGTCGAAGTCGAGGCGATCGCCGCTCGGGGTTAGATCAGGGCCACGATCGCGTCGAAATCCACGCGGACGCGAGTGCCCTTCTTCACGGCCACGAACTTGATGGTCCGAACCGCGACCGTGGTGAACTGGCCGACCCAGACGATTCGGCGGGTGACGTTGTTCTCGGCCCGCTTCAAATCGATCGTCTTGATGAGGACGCCGTTCACGTAGACGTTGACGAGCGCCATCTTGCGGCCGGTTGTCGCGATAAGCGAAACATTGCGCGCAGACGTCGTGATGCTGACGGCGGACCCCGGAGTCTTCGTTTGCCGCACGGCGCCGCCCGACGCCGCGGTCTGCGCGAGGCGCGTCCATTTTCCGGTGAACGTGAGGCTTGTCGCGTTCTCCTCGATTCGTGCCAAGGTAACTACCGCACCGTCGGGCACCCAGGTGCTGGTCACCCCGCCGTCGTAGCGCGATCGGACCCTGTGCTGGTAGCGCTTGCCACTCATCAGGGACTGCGACCAGGTGTTGGCGGTGGGCGACGCGACGGCCAGAAAGCCAGCGTTCTCGGTGTTTCGTTGGATGTCGAAGCCGACGGTGCCAGCCTTAGTTGGCTGCCAGTTGATGGTGATGGGCACCGACCCGTCGGTGCCCAGGCGTCCATAGAACACTGGCGCAGTCAGTGGCGTGGTGATCGGCGCCGGCTCACCGACTACCGGCCAGTCCAATACCGTCTTCACGTACGAACCGGTCGCGTCAGTCGCGTAGATGAGATGGTCTGGCGAAATCCCTGTATCGCTGTATACGACATGACGCTTACCCACCGTGTCGACCGCGATCGCGTTGGGATAAACGGCTTCGTCGGGGACGGTGCCGGCGTTGTCTGTTAGGACCTCGTCGGGGACCGCTCCGCCGCTCACGACGACCAGGGAGTGATCACCCGAATTCACTCTTTCGACCAGCAGTGCAGGAACGCCCGCCGGAGAGAAGGTCATTGCGAACTCGTCGGCAGATTGCCAGAAGGTGCCCGTTGGAGTCCCATCCGCGATGGTATCGATGATGTCGTGATTGGACCAAAACAGGAGGTGGACCCTCCCGTCGGATTCGACGCCAAGTGTTGGCACATTCCCGAAGCACCCGCCGACGCTGGAGGCGGCCACGTGCCAATTGCCGCCGGTGTTCGTCATGACCTCGATGCCGCAGTTGCCGCTCACGCTGCTCTCGTATGCGACCCAGACGGAGCCATTCGGCGCAATGGCCAGACTCGCTCCGCTTGTCCCACCACGGCTCGCCGTGTTCACATTGGTCATTGTCAGGATGCCGGCCGCGTACCTGGCGTAGAACAAGCCTCCTCCGTAACCGACCGGCGACCCGCCCCAGGCGATGTGGATCGTCCCGTCGGCAGTCATCTTCATGTCCACGCCGTTCTGAACCAAGTTGTCCTGTATCAGGTACTCGACGGACCACGATCCGCTGGCGTTCGTGGCGTGATAAATGCCCTCGTACTCGGTGTCGACACGATGCGAAAAGACGATGTGTACATAGCCCGAGACATCGATGGCGATACGCGGTGACCATTCGTAGCCTGTCGTCGCGATCGGGCGCGTGACCCACGATCCGGCGGCATTCGTTGCGTAGTAGAGACTGTCGCCGCCGATGTAGGCGAAGTGAGCGTGGCCGTCTGAATCGATCGCCAGGGCGCTATCAATCTGCCTGGACGCGCGCCCGAGCACTGATTGGCTGGTTGGATTTGGGACGGTCAGCGATAGCACGAGGGCAAGCGCGAACGCGAGCCACCTCAACGCATCGGATCGAGATACCCGAGACAACGCTCTCTAAGCTCCTTCTGGCCGGCCCGCGCCCCTCAGCAGCGAGCGACTGGCGCATATCGTCGCATCCCGCGAGCCAAATTGAATATGCCAGAGGTCACATCGCGCCGGTCGGGCTCGTTTGACCGCGAATTGGACCGGCCCTAGGGTTACGGGACTCCAGATGTCGCCCAAACTGCCCAAATCCGCCGCCGGCGGTAGCCCTACCGCCGCGACGGGTCGGGCCTCTCACGCCGTCGCCGTAGTTCTTGCTGCCGGCCTCGGCACGCGCATGAAGTCGCGCCTGCCCAAGGTGCTCCACCCGGTCTGCGGCAGGCCCATGCTTGCCTACGTGATTGACGCGGCCCGGGCGGCGACCGGCCAGAAGCCGCTCGTCGTCTACTCGCCCCGCACCGAGGCACTGCGCGAGGCCTTCGCCACCAAGGCCAGGTTCGCGCTCCAGAAGAAGCCGCAGGGCACTGGCGACGCGCTCGCGGCCGCGGTCGCCGCCCTGCCCAAGGAGGCGCGGGAGATCGTCGTGCTCAGCGGTGACGCGCCGCTGATCGAGGCAGCGTCCGTGACCGTGATGCTCGCGGCGCGACGACGTGCGAAATCCGCGATGGCACTGGCGGTCGTCGAGATGGACGACCCGACAGGCTATGGCCGCATCCAGGGCGGACCCGGCGGCACCGTGAGGCGCATCATCGAGGAGAAGGACGCCAGCGACAGGCAGCGCGCCGGCAACCTGGTCAACGCCGGCCTCTACGCGTTCGACGTGGCGTGGCTGCGCAAGGCTCTCCCACGGCTGACCAGGTCGGCGACGACGGGCGAGCTGTATCTCACCCAGCTGGTCGAGCTGGCGGGTGCGGATGGCAAGCCGGCCGTCGCGGTCGAGCAGCCGGCCGATTCGGACTGGGAATCGGAGCTCGTCGGGATCAATGACAGGGCCGATCTGGCCGAGGTCCAGCTCTTCCTCCAGTACTCCATCCTGCAGCGCCTTATGGAGGCGGGCGTGACGCTCCACGATCCCGGGTCGGTGACGATCGAGGCCACCGTGAAGATCGCCCAGGACGTGACCATCGAGCCCAACGTGATCCTGCGCGGCGCGACGAAGATCGGCCGCGACACGGTGATCAAGTCGGGCAGCCAGCTCATCGACGCCCGGATCGGCGAGCGCTGCCAAGTGTGGGCAAGCGTTATCGAGCACTCGGAGGTCGGCAACGACGTCAGGATCGGCCCCTTCGCCCACCTGCGCGGTGGTTGCGTGGTCGGCGACGGCGCCGAGATCGGCAACTTCGCCGAGCAGAAGAACACGCGCTTCGGCGCCGGCTCCAAGCAACACCACTTCTCGTATCTGGGGGATGCGGAAGTTGGCACGAAGGTGAACATCGGCGCTGGGACGATCACCGCCAACTACGACGGGGAGCGCAAGCACACGACCGTCATCGGCGACGGCGCGTTCATCGGCAGCGACACGATCCTGCGCGCGCCGCTGACCGTGGGCAAGGGCGCCTACACCGGCGCCGGGTCCGTCGTCACCAGGGACGTGCCGCCGGGCAAGCTGGCGGTGGGCGTGCCGGCGCGCATCAGGGAGCGCGTGGCCCGCAAGGGCTGATCAATGGACCTCGTAATCATCGCGCTGCTCATCCTGTTGAACGGCCTGTTCGTGGCCGCCGAGTTCTCGCTCGTGCGTGTGCGCCGAACACGCATCGAGCAGCTGGTCGACGAGGGCAGCCGCGGCGCGCGCCGGGTCGAGCGACTCGTGTCACAGCCGGGCCGCTTCCTGGCCGTGATCCAGATCGGCGTGACGTTCGTGGGCTTCTTGTCCGCCGCCTTCGCGGGCGTCAGCATCGTCGGCGACCTGTCCCGCACCCTGGCCACCGTACCCGTCCTGGCCTCGCAGGCAGAGCTGATAGCGCTCCTTGTCGTCACCACCCTGGTCAGCCTGTTCACCATCGTTTTCGGTGAGCTGGTGCCCAAGGCCATCGCGCTCGCCCATGCCGAGCGGCTGGCGCTTATCTTCGCCGTCCCGATTGACGTCATCGGGCGGTTGCTGAACCCACTCGTGTGGCTGCTGACGAGCCTGACCAGCGCCATTACGCGAGTGCTGGGCATCTCCGAGTCGACCCAGGACCGCGTCACGGCCGAGGAGCTGATGATCCTGATCGAACGCGGCTCGGAGCAGGGCACCATCGAGGCTGAGGAGCAGCAGATGATCGGTGCGGTGCTCGAGCTTGGCAGCCAGCGCGTGCACGAGGTGATGGTGCCGCGTATCGACATCTCGGCGCTCCCCGTAACCGCGACGCTCGACGAGATGATCGCCACGATCGTGAATGACGGCCACTCGCGCATCCCGATCTACGACGAGTCAATCGACAACGTCATCGGCATCCTCTACGCCAAGGACCTGCTGCCACTGCTCAAGGGCGGCCGGGAGCCGAACCTGCGCAAGATCGTGCGTCCGCCGGTGTTCGTGCCCGAGTCGATCACGGTCGACGACCTGCTCCACCAGCTGCAGCGCCAGAAGGTGCACATCGCGATCGTGCTCGACGAGTACGGCGGCACAGCCGGCCTGGTCACGATCGAGGACCTGATCGAGGAGATCGTCGGCGAGATTCAGGACGAGTACGACGTCGAGGAGCCCATGATCGAGCCGCTCGACGATCACCGGGCGCGGGTCGATGGCCGCGCGTCGATCGACGACCTGACGACGCATTTCGGGATGGAGCTCGACGAGGAGGACCGCGAGCAGTACGACACCGTTGGCGGGCTGGTCTACCACGAGATAGGCGGCGTGCCGAACGTAGGTGACTCCGTCGAGGTGAACGGGCTGACGCTCACCGTCGAGTCGACCGACGGCCGGCGGGTCGGCAAGGTGCTGGTGGTGCGCAGACCTGCGGAAGAGCCAGCTGACGTCGCGGAGACCGGCTAGCGGCGCGCGCACCGGAAACGCCGCCTAGCGGCTACTTCGAATCGACCAGATTCATCACGGGTTCGGATTCGGCAGCGACCGTCAGGCGCTGATCGCGGAGATCACGATCATGCGCAGGCGCTCCATCGCTTCGTGACCGACGACACCCGCTGACGCGAGGCGTTCGAGGGCCGCGTCGCGCTCACCGTGCGCGCGCTCGCGCGTGTACTCGCGTGCGCCGCAGCGCTCGATGATGCCGCGCGCCTCCTGGATCGCGGCGCCGTCGGCATTGGTCATCGCCACGATCTCGCGCAGCCGCCCCTGCTCGGCCAATGGCGCGTGTTCGAGGGCATAGATGACCGGCAGCGTCTTCTTGTGCTTGGCGAGGTCTGACGGCTCCTTGCCGGTCAGCTCCTCGTCGCCCCAGATGCCCAACAGGTCGTCGTTGAGCTGAAAGGCGATGCCCAGCGACCAGCCGAAGCCGCGGTAGGCGTCGATGACCCCCGAATCATCGGTGGCCAGCATCGCACCGGCCTGGACCGACGCGGCGATGAGGGCAGCGGTCTTGCGGCCGATCATGTCGAAGTAGAAGTCGACGCTCAGGTGCTCGTCGTGCTCGGCGCCCCAGATGTCCATGAACTGGCCCTCGCACAGCGCCAGGCAGGTCTCGTCGTACAGGCGCATGAGGGCCAGCACCTTGGAGTCGGAGAAGCCGAGCTCCGTCAGGCGGTGCAGCGCCATGCGCGACAGGGTGAAGAGCGTGTCGCCCGCGTTGATCGCCTGGGCGATGCCGTACACCGTCCAGAGCGTCTTGCGATGGCGCCGCTCGACGTCGCGGTCCTCGATGTCGTCGTGGACGAGCGAGAAGTTGTGGCCGAGCTCGACTGCCGCTGCACCCGGAAGGGCCGCGCGGTAGTCGCCGGTGAGCGACTCGTAGGCGAGCAGCCCGAGCAGCGGCCGCAGGCGCTTGCCGCGGGTGTGAGCCGCGCTGTCGTCATCGAGCCCCAGGTGGTAGCGGACCATCTCGTACAGGGCGCCCGTGCGGTCGTCCTGGGCCATGCGAATCACGCCCAGGATCTCCGTTTCGGTATCGGCGATGAGCCGATCGAGGTCCGACGAGGTCAGCATTGGGCCGAGCATAGGGCGTAGCCTTTACGCGTGCCGGTGCCGCGGATCTATCACACGGAGGCGATCGTCCTTTCCCGCTTTGAGCTGGGCGAGGCCGATCGCGTGCTCATCCTGCTGACGCCGCACGACGGCAAGCTCAAGGCCATCGCCAAGGGCGTGCGCCGGCAGCGCTCGCGCCTGGGCGGCGCCGTGGAACCGTTCGCGGAGCTGTACCTGGTGCTCGCCCGCGCCCGTACGTTCGACGTCATTACCTCGGCCAGCGTGGCCCACGCCTGGCTGTCGCTGCGTGAGCGGCTCGAATCGACTGCCACCGCGTGGTATCTGGCCGAGCTGGCCGAGCGCGCGGTCGAGGAGCGCGCCTTCGCCTACCCGGTCTATGCACTGCTCAAACGCGCCTACCAGCTGCTCGATGACGGTATGGCGCCGGGCCGGGTGGCGCGCTGGTTCGAGTACGGCCTCGCCGACGCGCTGGGGATGCGGCCGGAGGTCGAGCGCTGCGTCGAGTGCGATCGCGTGCTCGAGCCCGACGAGGAGTTCCGCTGGGTACCGATCCTGGGCGGGACGCTGTGCGCGAACCATCCAACCCCGCCGGCCGAGGTCGCGCCGCTCTCGTTGGCCGCGCTCAAGCTGCTGCGCGCCTACCGCCGGCTCGACATCGAGGCCATCGCCGGGCTGCGCCTGCCGGTCACGGTGGAAGCTGAAGTCGAGGTTGCGCTGCGACGGTTCATTCGCGCCGTGCTGGAGCGCGAGCCACGTTCGCTGGCGTTCCTTGACGAGGTCCGCGCGCGCCGCCGGCAGGTGGCGGTGACGATGGACGTGCCCGCGCGCGAGGTCCTTCCCACCGGCTAGCCACTAGGTCATCATTGGCGTCCTAGCCGTGTGGGTTCAGGCAATTCAAAGGGAGGAATTCGATGCTGCGTAACCGATTCGTCGCCGCGTTGGGGCTGGCTCTCGTAATGGGCGCTGCCGTCGCCGCGCCCGCGGCCGCCGAGACGGTGATCGACCCGTGCTCCGGCAACTGCGGCTACTGGGAGGTTTACGACACCCATCCGGGTCCAAAGGGTGCGGTGTGCAAGTACGAGACAGGTAGCTATGACCTCGATTGGATCCAGGTGCGGCCACCGCTGATGCACGGGCCGTTTCCGGGTAACACCAAGGTCCAGTGGAAGTTCAACATCCTCCGCTCGACCAACTTCGGTGGGTCCTACACCGGCATCTACAACAGCTCCTGGCAGACCGCAATGGCCAACGACGCCATACCGGCCCGCGCTGGCAACGGCTTCAGCTGGCGAACCTGGTACGCCTCCGACCCGAATCCGACCGGCTGGTTCAAGGTACGCCTCTTGCTGTGGTGGAAGAACGCCGCCGGCAGCGTGATCGGCAAGATGAAGATCGAGTACGACCACTACCAGGGCAAGTGGAACGGCAACAACAACCACCGGTCCGAGTACTGCCTTCAGGATTGGTAGCCCGCACCGGCTTATCTAACCAGTGATCTGTGGCCCGGCCGGAAACGGCCGGGCCTTCTTTCATGCGAGAATCGCCGTCCGCGACCGGCCATGCCATGCGCCCGGCGCGGAGAGGAGACCCTGTGACCGCCAACCCGGATCCGACGCCCGCCGTCGCCAACCTCGACACGATCGTGTCGCTCGCCAAGCGGCGCGGCTTCGTCTTCCCCTCGAGCGAGATCTATGGCGGCATCAACGCCGTGTGGGACTACGGGCCGCTCGGCGTGGAGTTGAAGAACAACGTCAAGCGCGCGTGGTGGCGGGCGATGGTCCAGGAGCGCGACGACATCGTCGGGCTCGATGCCGGCATCCTGATGCATCCCCAGGTCTGGGTGACGAGCGGCCATGTCGCGTCCTTCAGCGACCCATTGGTCGAGTGCGCGGAGAACAGCCACCGCTTCCGGCTCGATGAGCTGCCGGGCACGGAGAGCCTGACCGAGACGGACAAGCGCGACCCCGGCATCGTCGATCGCCTGAACCTGAAGTGCCCCACGGACGGATCGAAGCTTGGCCCGCCGCGCCGCTTCAACCTCATGTTCAAGACGTTCATGGGCCCGGTCGAGGACGACGCGGCGGTGATCTACATGCGCCCGGAGACGGCGCAGGGCAGCTACGTCAACTTCAAGAACGTCCAGCAGTCGACGCGCAAGAAGCTGCCGTTCGGCATCGCCCAGATCGGCAAGAGCTTCCGCAACGAGATCTCGCCCGGCAACTTCGTGTTCCGAATGCGCGAGTTCGAGCAGATGGAGATGCAGTACTTCGTCCCACCGGCGGAGGCAGCGCGCATCTTCGAAGATTGGCTGCCCCGGCGCTGGGCCTGGTACACCGCGTACGGCGTCACCGAGGAGCGCCTCAGGTTCCGCGAACACGCGCCGGACGAGCTGGCGCACTACGCCAAGAAGGCGATCGACGTCGAGTACCGCTTCCCGTTCGGCTGGAAGGAGCTCGAGGGCATCCACAACCGCGGTGATTGGGACCTGTCGCGTCACCAGAAGGAGAGCGGCGAGAACCTCGAGTACTTCGATCCAGCCACGAACGAGAGCTTCATCCCGTGGATCGTCGAAACGGCCGGCGGCCCGGACCGCGCCGCGTTCACATTCCTGATCGACGCCTACCGCGAGGAGGAGGTGCGCGGCGAGACGCGCGTCTCGCTGGCGCTCCACCCGCAGCTCGCGCCGTACAAGGTGGCCGTGCTGCCGCTGCTCAAGAAACGGCCCGAGATCGTCGAGCTGTGTCAGAAGCTCGTGGGCGACCTGCGGCGCGACATGATGGCGGTCTATGACGACACCGCGTCGATAGGCAAGCTCTATCGCCGCCAGGACGAGATCGGCACGCCGTGGTGCGTCACGGTCGACGTCGATTCGCTCGAGGACGGCGCGGTCACGGTGCGTGAGCGCGACTCGATGACCCAGGAGCGCGTGCCGGTCGAGGGCGTGAAGCGGCTCATCCTCGATCGCCTGGCGGCGAGCCTGCCGCAATGACCGACCGGTCGGCCGGACGCGAACCTCAGACCCGTGATGACGGCGATGACGCGCAAGGTGGGTGGCGTCGCGTGGCGCGCAGCGTCCTCACGCTGCGCTGGGTCCCCCTGGCGGCTGCGCTGCTGTCATTGCCGCTATCGGCGGCCGCGATCCTGATCTCGCTGCAGCAGCCCGAAGTGCTCGTGATCCTGCCCGACCAGGTCCGGGTCGCCCAGGGTCATCAGTCGGGTGCGGCCTACCTCTATCTGCAGCCGGCCTTCGTGAGCACCGGCCGGAGCGAGCGGATCGAGGTCATCCGCGACATGCGACTCGAGGTGTCAGGCCCGGGAGAGCCCACGGACCTCGAGTGGACGCAGCAGCTGCGCTTGGTGAGTCAACCTGGCGGCGGGCTGAGCTACGAATACGTCGGTGACGCCGTGCCGTTGCTGGTCAGCCCACGCGACGCGGCGGCGCCGCTCGCCCTATTCGAGGCGCCGCAGGGCTGGTTCTTCACCGCCGGCGATTACACCTTCAAGCTGGTCGCTGACCGCGTGATCACCGGCCAGCCGCTGACCGACGAATTCACGGTATCGCTGGACGATGCCGACATCCAGTTCTTGGACGAGCCGGGCACAGAGCGCTTCCTGACCTTCCCGATCGACTGACGCGAGGAGCCGGCCTAGCCGGCGCTCCGGATTGAAATGAGCGAGCGACACGAATAGTCTGGCCCGCTCAGGCCGGATCGCCGTGCCGGCCACCGGCCAGTTTCGGAGGCCGCGTGCCCTGGAAGGGTGGATCACTGACGCGCTTGCCGTTGGCGATCCTGTTCGTTGCGGCCACGGCGTGCAGTGGTGGGGCATCCACACCCTCGCCTTCCAGCCCACCGACGCCTCTTGAATGCGAATCGGCAAGCTATCCATGCTCGTTCGCGGACGTGGCCGATGACGTTCGCGCCGAGACCGAGCGGCTCGTCACGGAAGCCGCCAGCCGGATCAATGAGGGGGCGACGAACGACGCTGTGGTTACCTGGTTGCGCGCACAGGCCAGCGTCGCCGAGGTCGAAGGCGACGCCGATGCAATCCGCTTTCGTCCCGCCGGCGGTCGCGGCGTCTGGATCGTGCCTCCTCCAATTGTGACGTCGCAGGCGGTGGCGTTGCGCTCCAAAGCAGCATTCGGCGCCGGAACGTTCGCCACGTCGCCACCTGCGGGGAGAGAGCAGATAGTTGCGGGCGCGGGTCAATCCCTGCGCCGAGCTCGCGTCCTATCGCCGTTTCGGTGGGACTTCGGCGGGTCGGACGACGGGCAGGCTGTCGCTGAGCGCCTGGCGCAGCTGCCCGATTACGCCAACGGCGTCGAGTACGCCGAGAACACGAACGTAGCGGACAGCGATGTGACCGTCGACGACTTTCGCGGCTGGCAGGGATTGCAGGTGGTCCACATCGTGAGCCACGGATTCCGCCTGTGCAACGACGGAAAATGCCGTGCTGTCGTCGCCGCCAATGCACTGCTCACAGGGGTGGCGAACATCTGGCCGAGCGCTGTTCGGGGCCTGGAGCTGGAGGTGGTCGCCGGGGCTGGCGCCGCGCCGCAGAGGCCAAGGTTCTTCAGTCTTCTCGGCGCCGATTTCTTCCGCGACCAATACCCAGGCGGGCTCACGGATGCGGTCGTGTTTCTCAACGGCTGCGCCACGTTCGGCGATGGTGCGACCGATCTTGGCAATGCCATCCGCGGCTCGACCTCCGTCGTGCTGGGCTGGAGCCGTTCGGTC
>DATBRX010000220.1:0-6357 GCA_036560085.1 Candidatus Limnocylindrales bacterium | reverse complement strand
GAGGGGCGCGAGCTAGAGCTCAAGTACGCGGTCACGGACCGCGCCGCGGTGGAGGACATCGTTTCCGCGAACGTCGTCTTCGGCTTAGACGCGGGCGAGTGGCGCGAGCACGACGTGGTCGACCAATACCTCGACACGCGCGGCGGCGCGCTGGCCCGCGCAGGCTATGGAGCGCGGCTGCGCCGGCTGGGTGGGCGCACGATGGTGACGGTCAAGAGCATCGCGCGCCGCCAGGGCCCCGGGCGCGGCCGCGCCGGCGCACTGCACGATCGGCTCGAGCTCGAGGCGCGGGCCACGCGGCAGCTCGATCCCGGGCGCTGGCCGGAGAGCACGGCGAGGGCGATGATCGAGGTGTCCGCTGGCGGCGAGGCGCTGCACACGCTCTTCACCATCGAGCAGCACCGGCGCGAGCGGGACCTGCTTCGCGATGGTGGCGTGGTGGCGACCCTGTCGCTGGATTCCGGGGTCGTAAAGCGTTTTGGGCGCCCGTTGGGCGCGATCGACGCGCTTGAGATCGAGTCGACCGCCGCCCATCCCGCAGAGGCGCGCCGCGTCCTGGCCGCAATCGCGGCCGATGTCGAGACCGTGCCGACCCTCCGGCCGGAGGAGCGCTCGAAGGAAGAGCTGGCCCACGCGCTCGTCGAGCGCGCGCTGTCGGACGCGAAGCCCGTCCGGCCGCCGCAGAAACCGGGGATTGGCGCCGACGACTCGCTCGCCGAGGCCGGTCGGAAGGTGCTGCGCATGCACCTGCTGCGCATGCTTGCCGCGGAACCCGGCGCGCGCCTGGGCGAGGGCACGGAAGGCGTGCACAAGATGCGCGTCGCGACGCGACGCATGCGCGCGGCGTGGCGCGTGTTCGACGGCGCGTACCCGGGACGCGTCGCGCGGCGGCACGTGGCCGAGCTGCGCGAGGTCGCCCAGGCGCTCGGCACCGTGCGCGACCTCGACGTGATGCTGGAGCGGCTGGCCGCTCACCGCGCAGGCTTGGCCAGCGAAGAGGCGAAGGCCGCGCTGGAGCCGCTCGTGGCCGAGTGGCGCGGGAACCGAAGCGTGGCGCGCCGGGAGCTGCTCGACCTCCTACAGGGAGCGGCCTATGACCACTTCGTCACCGACTACCGCGAGTTGGTCGACGCGCCCGCCGTGTCGGCAAGCGCGCCCGACGAGCCAGTCACTCGCCTGCGCGACGTCGCTGCCGGGCGCATCTGGCGCGCCTACGAGCGCCTGCGCGCCCACGACGCCGCGGTGCCGTTCGCCGACGTGCCCGCGCTGCATGCGCTGCGCGTCGACGGCAAGCGCTTCCGCTACACGCTCGAGTTCCTGCGCGAGATCCTGCCCCCGACGGTCGAGCCCATCGTGGCTGAGGTGACGAAGCTGCAAGACCACATTGGCGAGCTCAATGACAGCCAGATCGCAGCGGAGACGACGCGCGCCTGGCTCATCGACGCGGCGGGCGGGCTGAACCCGGCCGAGAAGCGTGCCGCCGCGGCGTACCTCAGATCGGCCGAACGTGATGTCCTCCGGCTCACGCGAGCTTTCCCGGCGCTGTGGCGGCGCATCACGGGACCAACCTTCCGCAGGCGCCTGGCGCTGGTGATCGGGGCAATCTGATCGATCGGCGCGCTTAGGGCGAGAGATCGGTGGGGACAGGTTCGAACGATGGAATCATGACGACGTCATATGCGTAGACCCACCATTCGCCAGACGCATCGCGTCGAATTGCGACGCGCGCTCTGCGTGCATCGGCAGTTGGCTTGAGCACGTTGACGATCGAAAGCCCGTTCGCGTTCGCGAGGAATGAGGGGATTGAGTCTGGGCCTCCGGGCAAGGCGAGGTACGCATACTGCCAAGCCGAGCCGTCCGCCCCGACGCCGTCGATTGACCACAGGAATCGCGACCATTCTGCTTGTCGGGCGAGGTCCTTGTATCTCTCCTCGTCGTTGTCGAACGCCTCGCTCCGGAGGTCGGGATCGAGCATTGCCCAACCTCGATCAGGAGCCGCACCGGCGGCCGATCTCAGGTACGCATCAACCATCCCGCCAACGCCCGGGCCCTCCGTGCGAACGCCGACACAACCTGCCAGGGCGCCGAGAAGGCAGGCTGCGATGAGGATTACCGCGCGTGTTGCTACTCCCAACCGGCCCTCTGCCAGAACACGTCATCGAGAATGGCCTTACTGCCGGGATGCTCGCGCATCCAAGCCTCGAGCGCAAAATCAATTAGGTAGACACGGTTATCTGTTGACACACCCTGATACCCGGCGCTAGTGATGAGCGCTTCAGCAGAAACGAAACCCAGAACGGTCGCGCTATCTGCGCCGGCGTCCGCGAGCAACGCGTTCAATTCGGAACCGTCGAAGACTCGCCCGCCGTAAGTGACATGAATGTCGCCCTGCATCGCCGCGAGCTCGATCGTCCGGATCTCAAGCCCCGCGCTCATCAGAGCGAGCACATCCGAGGGGTCGAGAGGCCGGTCAAATGTCACGACAACGTGCGACGGCTCCGACCCAACGGTCCGCTCGGCCAGATCGGTCGCGGACGAGCGATAGCGGTCGATGCCCTCCGACAAGTCGGGATCAAGAAGTACTCGATGCTCTGCCTCCACGGCCCAGTCAGAACCTGTCGCTAGTGCCTCTGAGGTCGATAGCGCGACCGTCTGGGTCGGCGCGGAGGGTTTGCTCACAGCCGGATAGGTGGACACGTCGTACGCGCCCGAATGCTTATGTGTCTGCCATTCGCCCAAGTAGAACGAGATCTGTGACTCGTGGGCAATCTCGCCCGATCGGCCATCCCAATACCAGTCTGGGTAACCGCAGCACGGGTTGAAAAACCAATGGGACCATTTCGTCTGGAAAACGTAGTTCCGCATGACGGTAGGAAAGGTCGTTGAGTTCGACGTCATTTCTGACTCTTCGTACTTCCAGTCCGATCCAAATGGCTCATCATCGTCGGTGTCCCATACCGGATTGGGGAAGTCCGTGTAGTAGCCGTACGCGTCCAGGACGTAGTGGAGATCGTGCATGTCTTGCGTGTATCGGTATCCGTCCGCCGCGTAGCCCTGAATTGCGGCTGCACCAGCTGCGTTCCAGCGAGGATGGATTCCGATTTTGACTGAATCGTTGGTCGTCCGCCTAGTGACGCGGATGTAATCCTTGAACCATGACTCCGGGGCGTAAGTAGCCGTAGCACCGAGAGCAATCGCCGGAGAGGCAATGGCGACAACCATGACTGCAAGTGCGATCCAACTTCTCATGTGACGGTCGCGCTCCTTCATCGTTAGGGCGCGGCTGCCTGCTGCTATCGCGGGTGTCATGGACAGAGCCAACGTACGACTGCCGCGGCGCTGGGGCCACGAACATGCTTTAGTCGATCGGAAACGGTAGAGCGGTGTGCGTTGCGGGCACGAGAGCCGAATGTCACGTCGTCAGTTGACCATTTGGCACTCACGTGCTCGTGGGACTGCAGCCTGGGTCCGGTTTGGCCTCCGACATCGATACCCGCTCGGCTAAGCAGGCGTGAAACAGTTTCGGCGCTAGGACTCGAACGTGCGACTAAACAGTTAACAGACCGTTAACCCGGCGCCAAAGGTACGTTCACCTGCCACTTCCAGACTCGTCCTCGCAAGAGGCACGTCCGTGCCCCAGAGAGGAGAGTCATCCAGGTTATCACCGGCAAGACGATCGCGGCTCTAGCGATCGCCACCACCGCTCTCGTTGCCGCGTGCGGCGGCCCTGCCGCCCCGACCCCTACAAGCGGCGCAACGAGCAATCCGTCATCCGTGCCGAGTCCGTCATCCCTGCCGAGCGGCCAGGGCGTGAGCGGCGAGATCTTCGTCTCCGGCTCCTCCACGGTCCAGCCCATCTCGCAGGCCGTGTCAGAGGAATTCAAGACTGCCAATCCCGACTTCGGCTTCACGGTTGAGGGACCGGGCACCGGTCCGGGCTTCGCCGCGTTCTGCGCTGGCGATTCGGATGTGAGCGATGCGTCGCGCAAGATCAAGGCCGACGATCCCGCGAAGGAAGGCGACGAAGAGGCCACGGTCTGCGCCAACAACGGCGTCGAGTACACCGAGCTCAAGATCGCCTACGACGGCATCACCGTCATGACCCACCCCGACACGCCCGTCGACTGCCTGACCAAGGCCGATCTCTACGCTCTGTTTGGCCCGGAGTCGGACACCTTCGCCAACTGGTCGGATGCGCAGGCGCTGGCGACCGAGCTTGGCTCGACCACCACTCTGCCCGACCTGGCGCTGCAGATCACTGCACCAGGCGAAGAGTCGGGCACTTACGACGCGTTCCTCGAGCTGTCGGGGATCACCTCGACGGGCACGACGCGCGGCAAGTTCGATGACACTCATCCGGCGGCGCTGCGCCTGCCCGGCCCGAACTACACGGCTTCGCCCGACGACAACGTGATCGTTGCCGGCGTCGAGGCCGGTGCCGGTTCGCTGGGCTTCGTCGGCTTCGCCTACTTCGAGGGTGCCGGCACGGCCGCCAAGGCCATCGCCATTGACGGCGGTGATGGTTGCGTCACGCCCACCCTTGAGACCATCGCCGATGGCTCGTACCCCTTGAGCCGCGGCCTGTACATCTACGTCAACAACGCCAAGGCCGACGAGAACGCGGCCCTCCAGGCTTGGACCGACTTCTACCTGTCGGATACGGGCATCGCCAACGTCACCGAGGTTGGTTACGTTGCCCTGCCGGCCGACGAGCTCCAGGCCACGCGCGACGCGTGGACGAACCGCTAGCTCCCGCCCAAACCGCTCCTCCTCCCCACATGGGGCCGGCCTTGTGCCGGCCCCATGCCCTTTCCGCCCGAGCCCTGTAGTTGTGTAGGACACTGACCGAAGTGACCGGCGCCCAGCTCGCTTCCCCAATTTCGCTCACGGACCTGCGCGGCAGCCCCGCGCGGCGGCGGCGTGAGCGGCTGATTCGATCGCTCTTCCTGGGCGCCGCCGCGGTGTCGCTCGTGATCAGCGCGCTGATCGTCCTGACGCTGCTGGGACGGGCACTCGACTTCATATCGCGGGTCGACCTCGCCGATCTCATCTCCGTGGGCTGGCTGCCGCGGCGCGGCTACTTCGACATCGCCACGATCTTCGCCGGCACGCTCGTCATCACGGCGATCGGCATGGTCATCGCCACGCCGCTCGGCCTGGGTGCCGCGATCTACCTGTCCGAGTACGCGAGCCCGCGCCGCCGGCGCGTCCTGAAGCCGATCATCGAGCTCCTGGCCGGCATCCCCAGCGTGGTCCTGGGCTTCTATGCCATCGCGTTCCTCGCGCCGACCATCGTCCAGCCGCTGTGCGGCAGCAACTCCATCTTCTCCATGGGCGCGGCCGGCCTGGGCGTGGGCATCCTGATCACTCCGCTCATCGCGTCGGTGGCGGAGGACGCGATGCACGCCGTGCCGATGTCGCTGCGCGAAGCCTCCTACGGCCTGGGTGCGCGCAAGCGCTCGACCAGCCTGCGCGTGGTGCTGCCGGCGGCCGTGTCGGGCATCGTCGCCGCGTTGATCCTGGGCGTCTCGCGCGGCATCGGCGAGACGATGGTCGTGTCCATCGCCGCCGGGGCAGTGGGTGGCTCGGTATTCACGGTCAATCCGTGCCTGCCCGGCCAGACGATGACCGCGGCGATGACCGCACTCGCGACCGGGTCGGACCAGGCCCAGGTTGGCGCCGACCTGGCGGTGCCGAGCCTCTTCTTCGTCGGACTGCTGCTCTTCGCCATCACTCTCGGCCTGAACCTGGTGAGCGAGCGCTTCGTGCGCCGCGTCCGGAAGGCCTACTAGCAGTGAAAGCGCCGCTGCGATGACCGGCCAAACCGCCGCGCTGCGTGAATCCGTTGCACCTGAAGCCGTGCGCCGTGCGCTCGCCGGCAACAAGCTGCAGCTGGGCCAGATCTGGTTCCAGGCGCTGCTCATGGGTGCGCTGCTCGTCGCACTGGGCGTCCTCGTGAGCCTGCTGATCGACGTTTTCGACCGCGGCGGGGCCATGCTTGCCGAGCGGGGCGTCGACTTCCTGACTGCCAACACATCGTCAAATCCCGCGATTGCCGGCGTCGGCCAGGGCATCTTCGGCTCGCTGCTGATCGTGGCCTTCGTGCTGGTGTTTGCGTTCCCGGTGGGCATCGGGGCCGCGATCTACATCGAGGAGTACGCGCGCGACACGTTCCTGACGCGCGTCCTGAACGCCGCCGTTCGCAACCTCGCCGGCGTGCCGGCGATCGTCTACGGCCTGCTCGGCCTGGCGGTCTTCGTGATCATCCTGTCGTCCGTCACCGGCGGGCGGAGCGTCATCGCCGGCGGCCTCACGATGGCCGCGCTGGTGATGCCCATCGTCGTCATCACCACCGCT
>DATBRX010000219.1:0-1751 GCA_036560085.1 Candidatus Limnocylindrales bacterium | reverse complement strand
CCCTCGGCGGCGATAGGCGTTCCGTCGCGAGCCAGCAGCCAGAGGCGATCGTCCGCGTACACGGCTGAGTATCCGAAGGGCCACATCACGCTGTACCGCTCGCCCCCGGACGCTGAGATGCCCAGGCCGGAGCGGGGGTCGGCTACGAGTCGGCCGCTAGCCAGCGCGTCCATGCATGCCAGTGAGGCCTGGCTCTCCGTCAGCAGATCGACGGCCATCGGGGTAGTCGCCGCTTCTGGGCCACATGCGAGCAGCGCGAAGGCAAGCACGATCACGCCAACGCGCGGCAGGTAGTCCATCAGTCGACCTCCATCACGCGGCGGTCGCCAATTTCGCCGGCGGAATTCGGGAACGCGAGCGTGCCGGAGGCCACCCACCACTCCATGAGGTCATAGCCGAGCCAGCCGGCCTTGACCATGGGATCGCCGTCATTGAGCCGCGCAGTCTCCTCGAGCCCGGTCGTGAAGATCGACAGGCCGCGCAGCGCTACGTCAGTCTGTTCGCGGAACGGCCCATTGGCGACGAGGACCCCACGCTGCCGCAGTTCCGCACGATAGGCGAGGTGCTGTGTTTGCAGCTCGTCCCGCCACTCTTCCTTGAGCTGCGGTGCGTCCTTTGGGCGGCGCAGCAAACACAGCGTGTAGACCTGAAACTCGTCGGGAATATTGGGGTCGCGCGGCATAGGCCGCGAGTGTAAGGCGGTCCTTTATGCGCTCAACGGGTCAATCGTCCGCTGGCGAGGGCGCTAGACGCCGACGAACGTTCTCCAGCCGTCGATTCAACCGCTGGGCGACTCAAACATCCTGTGAAGGCCCGATATCGACAGCGCCGTGGGCGTTCGCCGGACGGTTCAACCGCTCAGCGGATCAACCGTCGGTCAGGCCGCGGTCAGGCCGCGGTCAGCCCTCGTCTGCCGCCCGACCCGCCGGAGGCACCGGCTCGAAGTCGAGCGACGCTGAGTTGATGCAGTAGCGCAGCCCGGTCGGGCGTGGCCCGTCGGGGAAGAGGTGACCCAGGTGCGCGCCGCAGTTGGCGCATGTCACCTCTGTGCGGGTCATGCCGTGCGATGTGTCGGTCGTCTGGGCAACGCGACCGTGCTGGGCGACGTCGTAGAAGCTGGGCCAGCCCGAGCCCGATTCGAACTTGGTGCCTGACTCGAACAACGGCTCACGGCAGACGACGCAGCGATACGTTCCCTCGGCATGGTTGTCTAGGTAAACGCCGGTGAATGGACGCTCTGTGTCGGCGTTCTGGGTGACCGAGTACTGGAGCGGTGTCAATCGGGCGCGGAGCTCGGCGGGATCGAATGTCTTCATGTCCAGAGATACGTTAGTGCCGCTCGCACGGATGGGCGCGCAGCGCCGCTAGACTCTGGACTCCGTGTCGAAGTCCATGCTGGCGCTCCTTGCCGGGGTGCTGTTGCTCGCCCTTGCATGTGCCGCGGCATGTGCCGCGCCGCAGGCTGGGCAGAACGGCCCCACCGACGCGCGCATCGCATCCGCGGAGCCGTTCACCTGGGACCCGGCGCGAGCCGGCGACGCGGGCACGGCGAGCGTCCTGGCGCAGGTCTTCGAGGGCCTGACCGCGTTCGACGCGAGCGGCGGCGTCCAGCCCGCCCTCGCCCAGTCGTGGTCGGTCAGCGACGACGGCCGCCAGATCACCTTCCAGCTGCGTCCCGGACTCCTGTACAGCGACGGCAATCCCATTCGCGCCCAGGACGTTGTCGACTCGTGGCTCGCCCTGCTCAACCC
>DATBRX010000218.1:0-2105 GCA_036560085.1 Candidatus Limnocylindrales bacterium | reverse complement strand
TGCGTGCGCAGCGGATCCCTTCGAGGACCTGGCCGCATGTTCCTGCCGCGCGCGGGCGTCCCCTCAGGGCCGCACGTACCGTTTCACGGGACCAACGGACCCCCGAAAGGGGCCGGCCTGCGCTGCGGGCCGTGCCCGACGTCGCCATAGGCTGTTGGCTGGAAGGGCCCTGCCTGCCGGGTAAGGCGGGCGGAGCGACCGATCGATGCGCTGCGCCTCAGCTGCGGTGAGTGAGCTCCCGTCCCGGTGGACGGCGTGAGCTCCGCCGCGCGCGGCCGTAGGCGGGCACTCGCGACGAGGCGTCGCGCGGCGACCCGCAAGGCGCGCCGCTCTGCTGGTCAGGCCGTCGCTGCGGCGCGGTCGACGCTCCGTCGGCTGCGCCGCCCGGCACTGCTCCTCGCGGCGATGATGGTGGTGGCCACCGTCCTCGGTGCGGGCGCGTTCGCGGCGAGCGGCTTCTACGACCAGTTCGGCGCGCCACGCACCAACGTCAATGCCCGCTCGTGGCAGCTCCGCCCACAGGTCTACGCGACGTCGGACTGTCGCGGCTGTCACGAGGATGCCGCCGCCGCGACCCGCGGCCTTGCCCATGAGCGGCTGATGTGCGAGGCCTGCCACATTCCAAGCGTCGACCACCCGGGTCCGGTCAGCGGCGTTGTGCAGATGCTGCCGGCGCCCAGTGAATCCGACTGCACGACGTGCCACGCGTCACTTCCCGGTCGCCCGGCAGCCTTTACCCAGGTGGTGCTCGATGACCACTACGCCGGCGCGGAATGCCTGAGCTGCCATGACCCGCATACCTCGACTGCGACCAAGCCGCCCGAGGTGACTCACCCGCTCGTCCATCTGCCGGCTTGCGCGACCTGCCACGCGCCGCTCGGCCTGAAGTCGTATCCGGTCAACCACGAGCCCGCGCCCGACAACGTATGTCTTGGGTGCCATCGCCTTGGCGCGGGTGTCGGAGGAACTGGCAGCCAATGACCGACCGACTCAGCGTTCTGGGACCCATCAGCCGGCGCAGCCTGCTCAAGGCGGCGGCGGTCAGCGTGCCCTGTTTGATTGGCGGCGGCGCGATCTTCGAGGCCCTGTCGACCCTCGCGTCGACGCCCGTCCCGACGGTCGATCCGATGGTCGCGAACTACGACGCCGCCGCCCACCGCTGGGGCTTCGTGGTTGACACCGCGGCGTGTATTGGCTGCGGCAAATGTGTCGTCGCCTGCAAGACGGAGAACGGCGTGCCGTTCGACGGAGAGCACACGCGCACCTGGATCGAGCGCCGGACCCTGACGACCAGCGGCGCCGTCATCGTCCAGGCACCGGACGCGGGGATTGACGGATTTGCCGACGCGCCCCTGCCTGTTGGCGCGAGCGAGGTCGTCGACAGCAAGTTCGTCGCCCGGCTGTGCATGCAGTGCGAGCTGTCGCCGTGTACCACCGTGTGCCCGGTCGGTGCCACGTACCGCACCGCCGACGGCGTGATCCTGGTCGACGAGGCGCGCTGCATCGGCTGCGGCTATTGCGTCGTGGCGTGTCCGTACGGCGCGCGCTACCTCGTGCCCGCCGGCGCGCGCACGCCGACCGGCGTGGCCGGGGTGGCCGACAAGTGCACCTTCTGCTACCACCGCGTGACGCGCGGCCAGCAACCCGCGTGCGTGGAGGTCTGCCCGGTCCAGGCGCGCAAGTTCGGCGACCTGAACGATGAAGCGAGCGAGGTCAGCGTGATCCTGCGCGATCAGGCGACGCGCGTCCTGCGGCCGGAGCTCGGCACCAAGCCGCGCGTCCATTACCTGGGCCTCGAGGACCGGCTGGCGTGATCGTCACCATCGCTGGCCGCCCGCTGTCGCTCGACCCGCGGCCCATCTGGCGCGCCCTCAGGGCAGATATCGCGGCCATGCCGCGCGCGCTCAAGGCGTGGCTGCTGTTCCTGCTGGCACTCATGGGCATTGGCGCCATCGCCGCGGTGCGCGCCCTGTTCCCGGGCGACAAGGGCATCGCCACCACGCCGACCGTGGAATGGGGCCTGCTGATCATCGGCTACGTCTTCTTCGCCATCACCACGAGCGGGCTGTGCCTGGCGTCGTCGCTCGGCACGGTCTTCGGCATCG
>DATBRX010000217.1:0-2575 GCA_036560085.1 Candidatus Limnocylindrales bacterium | reverse complement strand
TGGACCTGGTGCGCGCGATGACGACCGGCGTGATCGGCGTCGCGCAACTCATCGACATGGTCTACCTGTTCGCGATGGGCCTGCTCTTCGTGTACATCGCATCCCGCCGCATGGGCAAGATGCTGCTCAAGTAGCGGTTGGCGACGCAGGCGGGCCGCTCTCGCGTGCCTCGACCACCGCGCAAGCGTGCGCCGACGAGGCGTCTGTGACGCAGGCGATGAAGTCAAACCGTCGGTCGTTGCGGTTTGCGTACACGCCGGTGGATGGACCAACGACGCCAGCGAGGATGCCTTCGGCCGACAGCGTCACGCCATCTGGCGGTCGGTCCGTGGGCCCCGGATCGGTGCAGATCGAGCCGGAATCGAGGCAATAGAGCGCGAAGGTGTAAGGCGCAGTACCACCCCGGATTGAGTCCCTGAAGTCAAGGCTCAGAGGCGAATTCGCCGTGAAGCCAACCGCCGCATCGGCTAGGACCAGCCCACTGTCGCCATTGGCAGGATTGATGGTGATCGAATAGGTGCGCTGGGTCGATGCCGGGGTCTGGAACATCGTCGGCCCGCCGACGATCGCCGTGACCGTGAACGTGATGTCGCCAGCGTCACGTGGGACGCCGAACAACAGGGCATGCCCGCTGCCCGTGACCAGGCGGAGGCCGTTGCTTGGCAGGTTGGGCGTCGTGACCGTCGCACCCCCGCTGGCGGTAAATGCGACCTCGTAGTAGCGGCCCGCTATGGCGTCCGGGATCGTCTCCGGCTCGAGTGTGGGTGGCGTACCCGTCTGGCATCCGACTGCCAGGACGGCGATCAGATGGATCGGCCAGAGGCGGTATCGGCGAAACGTCATTGAGCCGACATTATTGCCAACGCGATCAAGCCGGGTCGAAGGCTTCGTAACGACGACCGTTCTGCTCTGCGGTCCTTGACCCACGGATACGTTTGCCGGGATGGTGGCCCAGCGGGCTACATCACCGCGATGAAGCGCTCGACTGCCAGGTCGGACCGGAAAGCGCGATCGACCAGTGCGCGGATGCGGTAGTGGACCGCGACGCCCTTGTCGTTCAGCACGGCCGGGGCGTCGGCCGGGATGGTGATCTTCGTCGTGTAGCCCGCCTTGAAGGCGTTCGGGTCGACGACCTGCGAGAACAGCACGACGCCTGAGAGCTTGTTCGGTGCGTCGACATCGGCCTGCAGCTCCAATCGGCCACCCCGTCCGGCACCCGCGCCCGGCCAGTTGACGGTCACCTCAACCTCCGTGCCGGCCGCGATCGGCGGCAGCGGCTTGACGGCGATCGTGGCGTCGCCACTGCCATAGGCGTCGAACATCGCGCCGTCATCGAGACGGACCGCGCCACTGCGCAGGTAGTCGATGTTCTGCCTGACGTCGATGAGCGCCGACACGCGCTCGTCGCCGCCCATCGAGACGTCCCATTTGGCATCGAGCGCCCAGACGATCGCGGCGCTGCCCATGTGCGCCGTCACCGGCCCAAGACGCGGCGCCGGGAAGTTGAAGTCGGCCTCGAACGTCTGGCCCGCGGTCAGCTGTGCGGGGAGCGGCGTGTCCATGAGGGCGAGGTCGTCGAAGACACTGCCGTTGATCTCAGTCCACTGCTCGCTCTTGGTGACGTTGCCCTTGCTATCGCGCTCCTCGCGCGACTGGTTGCGCTCGACCAGGAGCGCGCCCATCAACCGGAACGCCGCGCTGCGCGCATTGATGTCCTTGCGGGCGGTGAGCTTGATATGGCCGGCCAGCGCTTCGCCGATCCTGACCGGCTCCTTGATCGTGATCTCGCCGTCGATGCCGTTGCTCGACTTGGCGACCAGCTCCTCGAGGCCGATAGCCGCGAGGGGATGACTGCCCTGCGGGCCCCACAACCGATTGCCCGCCGGTGCGTCGAACGGCGTCGGCAGGCCGCCATGGTGGCCGGCGCCGAAGACGCTGAAACCCTTCCAGTCACTGAGACTGTTGCCGCTCGCCAGGACCGCCTCTCGGAAGCTGCTCACTCCTGCGTCCTTCCCGGGATCGGGCCCTCGCGCAGGCCGAGCACGTTGCCGTCTGGGTCCTTGAACCAGGCGCCGCGCAGGCCGGGCGCGTAGTCCGCGATGCCGTTGGTCGTCGCGATTGGCCCGGACGCGTATTCCTCGAACGTGACGCCCCGCGAGCGCAGGTCGGCCACGGTCTGCTCGACGTCCGGCACTTCGAAGTGGGCCATGGTGTGGCCGCGCTCAACAGGTGGTCGCCTGAAGATGGAGATCTGCGTGCCGGCTCCAGCGCCCAAACGAATCGCAGCGGGGTTCTCATCCAGCACCTGCAAGCCCAGGACGTCGCGATAGAACTGGAGTGAGCGGTCGAGATCGGTGACCGGGATGGTCGCCACGGCCATGGCGTCAGTCAGCACTTGCACTCTCCTCAGGCTGAGTCGCGGGTGGTTCTGCGTCGGATTATCGAGCCAAACAGCCGGCCCGCTCCGCCCGTGGCGGGAAGCCACTCGACGGAGAGCGCGCTGACGAACGCTGCGTAGTCCCGCAGGGCATCGCGCATGGCGTCAACGAGGCCGACTTCCCGGCGCGGGCTGAAG